>DEUU01000097.1:1579-4237 GCA_002362735.1 Dehalococcoidia bacterium UBA3254 | reverse complement strand
TCGTTTTGAGAGCTTGCCCTCGGACCTTTTCATAGCCGATTAAGGATTTTATCCGGTTCTTCTGTCACGGCATTCAATCCGTCTTTGCGAGGATCTTTTTTCCTCCGAATCTCCTATTCCAGAGCAAGGGATTGCTTCGCTTTGCTCGCAAGAACAGTTGCTCGCGAAGACAATTATGAAAAGACCCTGAACAAAGTACCTTGTCTGTATCAACAAAGAGCGTTTAAGTGATCAGTAATTCGCGGTTGGGCGTTTAAACCTCCATTCGAAATTGAATGCACATCGAGCTAACGTTAATTTAACAATCCTGACTTGTCTTGGCAATAAAATAGCACATTCTAACTTTTGGGGATTCGAATTATATGGTTAAACGATTACGGTGTTTGGTTAATGTCTATCAATATCAACAATAGATATAACGAAATTACAAAATTGTAATCAAGGCTTTCTCGACTTTATATTTTACGAGAGTACAGACCCTATCCCTCCATAAAATCAGTTCATCACATTGTTAATCTATTAATTCATGGAGACATGAAAATTCCCTTTGTCGTTAGCTCTTTTGAAATATGATGTAAATAGATTGCCGTTTATCGGAATTCATTACGATTTATCTGGGATATTTAATAAAAGATAGTTAAGGAGGATGGGGATGAAAGAATGGAAGAAAAGTATCATTAAGTTAATCAGCGTTATGCTGATAACGATGACTATAATATTAGTATTAAGTGGCTGCACTGGTTTAACCGGGGTACAAGGGCCACCAGGACCAGCCGGAGTAAGTGTATCCGACGCCTCAGTCAATAGTGACGGGCACCTCATTCTGACACTTTCTAATGGGCAAACAATTGATGCCGGCAGTGTCTCCGCATCTCAAACTTTACCTGCAACACAACCAAATGTCACTACCATGACTATGGGAAATCTGTTTTCCCTGATCCAGCCCGTTATCGTGAGGATCGATGATACAGGTCCAGGATTTCAAGCATCCGGATCAGGAATCATCATTAGAAGTGATGGATACGTCATAACCAATGAGCACGTGATAGATAATGCCAACTCTGTAACCGTTACCTTGAGTGATAACCGGCAATATCCGGGCACCGTTACAAGCAGTGATAAGAATCTTGATCTGGCAATACTCAAGATGAATGGAAGTCCATCAAATTTACAGGCTGCAGTATTAGGATCCACCAGCGATATTATAATCGGAGGGATTGTGGTGGCTGCAGGATTTCCTTTAGGCCAGGATCTCCCGGGACCAGCCTCTTTTACTCAGGGGATCATCTCTGCGATACGTACTTTAGATAATCAGAGGTATATTCAAACTGATGTTGAAATCAATCCCGGCAATAGCGGCGGTGCTTTAGTTAACCGGACGAATGGAAAGGTGATCGGCATTGTTACTGCAAGTGTGATCCCGCGGGGCGTTGATGCCAGGGGAATCGGATTGGCTATCCCGATTGATGTGATTCAGACCTACATCAACAACAATTTGAAATAATCACTAACTCTTTATTGAAATAGAATCATTAACTATCATTTATCTCAGACCCTGGATATTAATAATATGGTCCGACCAGGGGGCTAATCGCTTCACTGTATCGATCCAATAGTTCAAATCATTTTCAACATCCGAAGGTCTACCGTCATAAAGTTCCGCCGTAACATCGACCATATGGATATCCACCGGATCTATATGCCAGTTTCAGGGAGCGTCATAGTAAGTTCCCGTATTAATTTGCTGTTGGTATAATTCATATTTCTGGAATACTATAAAGTAAACCTTTCTACCAACATTGTAATACAAAAAAATGATATAATGATATTAGGAATGAATATGAATAACAAGTTCAAAGAAACCAAGCAGAGAGAACTTATTTTACTAATCTTGCAAGGTACCAGGAGTCATCCTACAGCCGATTGGATATATGAGGAAGCCAGAAAAAAGATGCCACAAATCAGCAAGAGTACGGTTTATCGCAACCTTAGTATCTTATTGGAAAAGAGAGAAATCACCGCACTAAATATCAATGGAACTGTTACCCGGTATGAAATAAAACAGAAGCCTCATTATCATTTCCGCTGTGAACAGTGCGGGCAAGTGTTCGACCTTGAAAATCCGGTTAAAGAAGACCTGGATCGGAATGTAGAGGAGACTACCGGCTTCCAGGTCAAATATCACCAACTGGAATTCCGTGGCCTGTGCCGTGAGTGTCAGCCAAAATTACAATGAAAATAATTTCAAAAATATATTTTTAGCAAGGAGGATCAAATGCCTAAAAACAATGAAAAGAAAAAGAACAATAAGTTAACTACAGTAGCCGGGGCACCTGTTGCCGATAACCAGAACACCATGACCGCCGGTCCACGGGGTCCTGCCCTGTTACAGGATGTCTGGTTCCTGGAGAAACTGGGCCATTTCGACCGGGAAGTAATCCCTGAACGGCGCATGCACGCTAAGGGTTCCGGGGCCTTCGGTACGTTCACCGTCACCAAGGACGTAACCATGTATACTAAAGCTAAAGTCTTTTCCGAGGCAGGTAAGAAGACCGACCTGTTTGTCCGTTTTTCCACGGTCGCTGGAGAACGCGGCGCGGCTGACGCTGAACGGGATATTCGGGGTTTCGCCATCAAATTCTATACGGAAGAAGGCAA
>DEUU01000097.1:0-1317 GCA_002362735.1 Dehalococcoidia bacterium UBA3254 | reverse complement strand
TGGGATCTGGTGGGTAATAACACTCCGGTTTTCTTCCTGCGCGACCCGCTCAAATTTCCTGACCTCAACCACGCGGTTAAGCGTGATCCCAAGACCAACATGAGGAGCGCCAAAAACAATTGGGACTTCTGGACTTCTCTTCCAGAGGCTCTGCACCAGGTTACCATCGTCATGAGCGATCGCGGCATTCCCTTTTCTTACCGTCATATGCACGGATTCGGCAGTCATACCTTCAGTCTAATTAATGCCAGTAACGAAAGATTCTGGGTCAAGTTCCATCTGAAAACTCAGCAGGGCATCAAGAATTTGACAGATCAGGAAGCCGAAACCATTACAGGGAAGGATAGAGAAAGTCATCAGCGTGACCTTTATGAAAGCCTCGAAAAGGGCGACTATCCCCGCTGGACCATGTATTTCCAGATTATGCCGGAAGCGGATGCTGCCAAAATGCCTTATAACCCTTTTGACCTGACCAAGGTCTGGTATCATGGAGATTATCCCTTAATTGAAGTGGGAGTTTTGGAGCTTAACCGCAATCCAGAAAACTACTTTGCTGATGTGGAACAGGCGGCTTTCAATCCGGCTAACATCGTTCCAGGTATTGGTTTTTCGCCGGATAAGATGCTCCAGGGACGGCTTTTCTCCTACGGGGATGCCCAGCGTTATCGCCTGGGAGT
Organism: Dehalococcoidia bacterium UBA3254; assembly: GCA_002362735.1. The sequence goes on along the minus strand of DEUU01000097.1, from coordinate 640 downwards.
CAACCATCACCTCATTCCGGTGAACGCTCCGAAGAACGCCAAGTATGTCAATAGCTTCCATCGGGACGGCCAGATGAGAGTGGATGGAAACCAGGGTAGTGTGCCTAGCATCGAGCCTAATAGCTACGGCAACTGGCAGGAGCAGCCGGATTTCTCCGAACCACCGCTTAAGTTAGAAGGAGCGGCAGCCCGCTGGAACTTCCGCGAGGATGACGATGATTATTATACGCAGCCGGGAAAACTTTTCCGACTGATGGGTTCCGAGCAACAAAAAGTCCTCTTCGAGAATACTGCTCGGGCGATGGGAGATGCTCCGCTGGAAGTGAAAACTAGGCATATCGGGAACTGCCTGAAGGCCGATAAAGCTTACGGCGAGGGCGTGGCCAAAGCCCTGGGTATTAAGATCGACGAATTAGCCAAAGTGAAATAGTTATTGCAGATAAGCTACACAGGATTGTTAAAAAGTAATCCTGTGTAGCTTCAGACTGGACATTTACATAAAAATAAGGCTAGATATGAAACATAAAAAAGATATGCTTCGGCAATAATGGCATTGTATATAATCGCTTTTTAATTTCCTAAGTCTACTTCCTATTGCAGGGTCCTCTACCACTTCACCTTTAACTACCTCATGTCCGCC
>DEUU01000009.1 GCA_002362735.1 Dehalococcoidia bacterium UBA3254 | reverse complement strand
GCGGCTCGTGTGTCGTGCCCAGGAATTCTTCCGTCCCGCAGCCGTGGATGGCACCGCCGATAATTACCACTCGCTTACCCACCGGCATCCAGAACTTAGTCAACTTTTCCAGCGTTTGAGGACTGAAGAACTTCATATAGAATTTCAATTGCTTATGGAAAGCCGCGCTGGTCCTGACATCCCCACGATCGACGCCGGGCAACTTCAGGTTATCATGCGTCGGTCCGGTGCCGACTACCAGAACATCCAGTTTGTCAGCCTCGACAATGGAACTATCTATGGCTTTGCCGGTCTGCACCTTGACACCGTTTTTCTTCAACTGGATTTCATAATAGCGTACCAGCGCCAGCAGATCGTCCATCATCAGGTCTTTAACCATCGAGGCCAGGGGTATCAGGCCGCCCAGCCTGGAAGTTTTTTCATATAACTTGACTTCATGGCCTTTCTGGGCTGCCAGCAAGGCAGCTTCCATGCCGGCAGGTCCACCGCCCACTACCACTATTTTCTTCTTCTTTTCGGCCGGTTTCAGATTATACTCCCGTTCCCTTCCCAACCTGAAATTGACCACACATTCCACCGGCAGGTTTTTATTCCTGACATCAATACAGTGCAGGCAACCGATGCAGGGTGTGATATCTTCTAATCTGCCTTCGGCTACCTTATGCGGCAGTTCGGGGTCGGCCAGCAATCGACGGGTCATGCCCACATAGTCCATTTTCCCTTCACGCAGCAAGCGCTCGCCCATGACCGGATCTATCCTTCCGGAGCAAAACACCGGAATAGTGACCATTTTTTTTACTGCCGTCGCCAGGGGTACGATAGCCCCCTTGCCGTGATTGCTCCAGTCCAGGTCCTTGGGCAAATTAGGGGGAGGCTCTGGATAGACAAATTTATCCGGGTGCAGAATGCCGTCACGATGAAAATAATCGTGCGCCCGGCAGTTGATGATATCCGCGCCGGCTGCCTGGATAAATTTGGCAAACTGCACTCCCTCTTCGATGGGGGTAGCTTTAGGATGGCCGTATTCTGCCACATTATAAAGCACGGAAATAACGAAATCTTTCCCGATCCTTCTCTTGCACTCGCGAACTACATCGCACAAAAAGCGGGAGCGATTTTCCAGACTTTGCGGTCCGTACTCATCCTCTCTTTTATTCCAGATGCGAGAAAGGAAAGTATTACCGAAATGGCAGCACGAGTGGTTAATTTCACAACCGTCAAATCCAGCCTTGGCAGCCCTTTCAGCAGCCTTGACCCAGATATCGATGTAATGGAACACATCCTCATGGCTCAAACCGCGGGGCAGATGGAAGCGGCCACCGGGCAATTCTTCTTCGGTCATATCGGAACAAGCCCGCGTATCCCTCTTCGGCAGTTTGCCGGTAGGGTTCCAGGGACCGGCATGCTGAAACTGGATGAAAACAGGGCAGCCCTGTTTATGGACCGCATCCGTGAGTTTATGATAACCGGGTATGTACTTATCATCATCGAGATGCAACTGCACCGGCGGATGCTGAACTCCCAGCGGATATTCCACACCGCAGGACTCGACATACAAAAGGCCGACGCCGCCTTTCGCCAGATTTTCGTAATAAGCAATCATCCGGTCGCTGACAAATCCGGTCGGTTCCACATATGAGGTCCCGTTGGCCGTCTTGATAATATGATTCCGGGTCTTTAATCCCCCGACTACCCCGGGTTCCATTAGCCTTGCAAAACTCTGATTTCCCATACTTATCTTCCTTCAATATAAATGCCCTGACAGGACAATTACATTTATTTATTAAATCTTTAAACTTTCACTTTAGCGAATGTCAGGGCAGCTTCTTCCTGCCCTTTGAAAAATCCTTCTACATATTTCATAGCCGGATTGAGATTATCGACAGTAATCTTCAATCCCGCCTTTTCTTCAGAAGAAAGATCCAATTCCAGTATCTCACGCACTCCCTTTCTTCCAATACTCACGGGCACCGCCATGCTTATACCCTGACAACCGTACTCGCCTTCCAGAACCACAGAACACGGAATGATTTTCCCGGTATCCTGGCTGATAGCCTGGCAAATTGAAGTCAAACCAATCGCTGTGGTCCAGGCATGAGTTCGTCCCAGCTTCACTCTTTGAGCTTCCATAACTGGAAACAGGTTGGCCACCTGCTGCCTGACCTGTTTTTTAATTTCTTCACTCACACCAACAGGTTTCCCATTTACCTGTACTGAGCTGAAAAGCAGCACCCCACTGCCGCCGTGTTCACCCAAAGTCATTGCCTCAACCTGACTTGATTTTAAACCCAGAGTTTGAGCCAGAAATAGGTTAAACCGCAGAGAATCGTTATAAGAATACCCCAGGATTTTCTTCCTATCCAGATCTGAGGCCATAAACACCGCATAGTTAAGAGGGTCCACAGGATTGGAAGCCGTTATCACAATAGCCTCGGGACAAAGTCGCCGAATATTGCGGGCTATTTTTTGAATAATAGGTAGATTAACTGGTAAAACGCTGAGTCTTGAACCAGCCGTCTGAGCCGATCCGGCAGAGATAACCACGATATCGGAGTCCTTCATATCTTCATCAGCACCGGCCCGAATATCCATATCCATTCCGGTTGTGGCAACGCTCAAATCGGTAACATAGTGCTCAAGCTTGTCCTGTGAAAAGCCATCAATCATAACAATCTGATCTGCCACTCTGTGGGACGCGAGGTTGAATGCCACGCTGGAGCCTATATTACCCGCAGCTCCTATTACGCTGATTTTCACACCAATCCTCCACCAAAATTATTACCAGGGATTAATAACCGCACATAAGAGAGAGGAATTCGAATAACTGAAGCGGAAATTGATCTATGTGGTTACATCCTTAATTTTATGTTATGACAACTGCGGTGGCGTTGCAATCCAGAGTAATTTATAAGATAATAAAAATTCCTTAATAATCATATAAAATGAAGGTTAAGGACTATCCAGCAGCTGTACCTGGTATCCGCTAGATACTGAATTTTGGCAGGAGGAAAGGGAAGCGTGGCTAAACTGCCGGGAATTAACCCCCAGAGCTTGTTCGTTTTTTATTCTGTAGCTGAGCAAAAAAGTCTCAGCTCTGCGGCACAACAATTATTCCTTACCCAGCCGGGCGTTACCTATCATATCCGTTCTCTGGAGGAATATACCCGCGTCAAATTAATTAATATACACAAACAGCGGGTTACGCTGACACCTGCCGGAGAAGGACTCTTCAAATATGCGAAAGTAATTTACCAGAACCTGCTCGACACCGAAAGATTTATCGATTCTCTGAAAGTGTCCAGTTTGGGTATCGGACTGGCGCCAGTATTTATCTCGGTGGTGGGCCCTATCCTGGACCTTTTCGAGAAACACCATACGGAAGTCAAATTAGTTATCAAAAGCGGCGATGCTTTTGAAATCGTCAGGGACGTTTTAGAATCAAAACTGGATCTGGCAATTGTTCCTAAAGCCGAATACGGATTAGGAAATTTGCAGTATTTGACTATCTGTTCGTCCAAAAAGCTGGTTTGCTTTGCCTCCACCCACATGGCGATACCTGAAGAACCCCTTGATTGGAGTGATCTCAGTGATTATCCCCTGATAATTGGTACTGAAACCTCTGTAATCCGCAAAATTGTGCTCAACAAATTTCAGGAAGAAGGGCTGGCCATTCCTTATATTGCCGCCGAGGTTAGCAGCACCGAGTGGATTAAAAGACTGGTGGAAAATGGAAAAGGTCTGGGGTTTATTCTAACGGAAGATATTGAAAAAGAGATTTCGAAGGGTTCCTTAAGAATAATTCAATTGAAGCCAGAACTATATATCACCACCGATGTAGTAATGCGAACTGACTTACCCGGCAACCCCATAATTTCGGAATTTGTTGCCCTGGCCCAAAAATCATTCCCCGCGACTGGGTCGGTTAATAGCGTAACAGAAATTGCCAGCTAAAAATAAACCATCAAAATGATTTCTTAATTGTTGCAGGGTGAGTTTGAGTTTTTCTAGCTCCTTATTCGAACTTTTGATCTCAAATTGGTGGTGACCAAAAAGAATTGCTCTCTAGCGAGAATAATGATTTGCTTTGGCTCATTTGATTAACTTCATCCGCCTCAATTTCATTTGGTTGCCGCATCCGGATTTATAATAAAGTGATAGACCTCAGAACCGCTGCCGGATGGCACAGTGCTCATAACCTCGATATCGAAGGATTCCCCTTTGAAATCAGCCGGAATAATAAAAGCGACTGTCTTTTCTATCTTTGTCTCTTGGCTGCTGTTGTTCCAGCCAACTTCGCCTACCGGTTTCTTGTTGAACAAAACAGTCATGGTTTCCGTAAAGGTTGAAGTAGTTTTACTATCATAAGATGGGATTAGCTGCAACTTGATATCCACCTGATCTCCAGGATTAAGCTTGTCAGGCGGACTGGACCAGAACCCTATTGAACTCATTGACCCGGTATATCTGGTTGGAGTCCCTCCCCATCCCACAAAAGATGAAAACTGGCCGCTGCCGGGGCCCAGAATGGCGCTCCCGACGATTATCTGAAATTTATTGTTGAAAAAATCCTTTGTATCTGTTGTTACACTCTTTACCACTGGCTTACCAGATTCCAGCATGTACTTCTTAAGGTTGAGGTCGATACCGAATTTTTCTTTCAGCAGTTTGGCGTATTCCTCCTCCCCGTCGGTAGAATACCATGCTTTGATAAGGCTGACCATATCATTAGCGCTGATTTCTTTTTCATTGGTAAAAGCGGTGGTGTTCCAGTTGCTTCGGCCGGTATCCCTCAAAATCTTACTTACCATATGAAAAAGCTTGTCCAGCCGAAGTTCCAGGGTGTCATTACTTTCGCTATACCCATACATGCCTATTTCAAGCAAGCGGGTATCCTGGAATATTTTCACCAGAGCTTGCAGCCGGGCAGCTTCTTTTTCCAGCTCCGATTCCTGGCTCAAGCGCATTTTAAAATTTTCTTCCATATCTTTCTTGACCTGTTCCCGAATTGCATTCAACTGAGACTCCGTTGCGGGAGGTAAGCCCAGATCAACCCGGCGCTTATTCTCCCGTTCTACGGCTTCCAATTGCAAACGGGTGGAGATTCCCCTCATCTGGTTCCAGAGACCTTCAAAATCGCCTGGGTCCACGTTATACCCCCAGAATTTGTTATCCGCTCCATTTTTAAATGCCTGGAAAGCAGCTTCTATCTCTGCATCCTTCCAGAGGTCGATGTTGTACTGTACTACTTCAGCTCCGGCATTCACCAGCTTGGTGATCAAAAAGCCGTTAGCAATCTTCTGTCCCAGAATACGCCCGGCTTCCGCTAATTGCCCTTCTGCCAGATAACCGGCTGCTTCGGCTGCGGCCCCGATCATATTTACATTGCCAGTTACTCCCTTTAAAATCCCCAAAAACGCGGCTTTATCTACATGCTCCACGATTTGTTTACCGGCGAAGACCTGCAGTGTAGCGTTAAATTTCTCATAGTCCTTATTAGCAAAAAGTTCCACCAGATCGCGGTATTCATCATCATTGGCTAGACTGGAAATAATCTTGTATTTGGTTGAGCTGTCTTGCCACTTCAGCTGGTCCAGCAAGATCATGTCAACGACATTAGCCACCAGGTTTTCCACCAATTTGTCCACCTTCTTTTGTGCCAGAGCGGCCAGGCTGGCACTTTGGGTATATTGCTTGATCTGTTCCTCTACATTCACTTTGCCCACTCCAAAAAGGCTAAAGTGAAAGGTGTTGAAACTTACAACGCCGGCAGCCACATCGGTTTTCGCTGGAGGGAAATAATCCCAATCCTTACCGTTGTAGTACGCTACCCAGATAGTACCGTTTTTCAGTTCGGCAGCGTACTTCGTTTTGTCTACCTGGAATTTCAAGGTTGCCGAATTGTCTAAACGGGACTCTGCTCCCGTGATTTCCACCGGTGCGCCAATGGGCGAAAACTGATTACTCATCACCTGAGGAACACTTTTCGGATTTTCGATTGTCAATTTTGTGGTGGAAGAAAAAGCATTGCCGGGTACCGTTAGTTGTACCCCATCCGCGCTTAATTTTCCGGCAGTCACGGCCTGTTTTTCGCAGGAAACTGCAATCGGCTCTTTTATTACAACCTCATATTTCCACTCCGCCCGCTTTCCCGGAAGGCTTCCGGTCAGTTGTCCTGTCTGTTTATTTCCTCCCGAACAGCCTGGCAATAATATAGACGAAACTACCACTAAAGCTAACAACAGGGAAACAACCCGCCGCATGACCATCGTGACCTCTCTTATTCCGGACTACGCAGACATAATTATGCGCAGAAAAATTAACATAATCTCGAAATGTAATCTGTCAAAAGACCATCAGACTTACCTTCTTGTAAAAAATGTTAGCATGCTGAAGGACCAAAAGCAATGCTTCCTATTATAACCTGCTACCCGAAAAGTGCTCCGGAAAAAACGCTGCTGTTTTATTCCATAGAGTGTTATCTCTATGAATATCACCCTTTAGTGGAGATCGGGGTTCGGTAATCCCTTTGTCTCCTGGAGGAACGTGACATATCGGAACAGGTTTTTTGATATACTGAGAGACCCGGATCTGATATCAAATTGCTTGTTCGTACGAAGAGGTGAATCGACTAGGGCTTGAACTTTAATCCTGACGGTTAACAGCTTGAGATTTTTCAGGCAAGATCATATAATTTGGCTAAATTGAAGGTCAATCCGAATGTCTTGCTAGTACTGCCTATCGTAATCTCGGTTATTGAATTGATATCATGACCCGCAGTTGGCATAATGCTGACCACTCTTTCCAGACCGTATAATGTTCAGTCTATTATGGCACCAGGGACACTTAATTACAGTGGCATTATTTAAATCCGTCATAATGAAAATTCCTCCTGATCCCGCATAATATACTTAACATTATGCTGAACCCTGGAGGCTCAAATAGTCAAAAATTAGCCTCA
>DEUU01000216.1 GCA_002362735.1 Dehalococcoidia bacterium UBA3254 | reverse complement strand
GACGATTATGTGACCAAACCCTTTAGCCCTAAAGAACTCGCTGCCAGGGTTCGCGCAGTCTTCCGGCGGTTGCCTGATGAGACTCTCCAGATGGGGCCTGAGGAGCTTAACTTTGGCAAGCTTAAGGTGAATTTCCCCAAGCATGAAGCCTATATTGATAACAAGTCTCTTAATCTTACTCCGGTAGAGTTCAAATTACTGGGAGTCTTCATCAGAGAGCCGAACAGAGTATTCAGCCGGGCGCAGCTCATTGAAAAGGTACTGGGGTTTGATTTTGACGGCTTTGACCGGACAATCGACGTCCATATTCTCAATCTTCGCCGTAAGCTGGAGCCTGATGCCGCGCACCCGGTATATATTAAAACGGTCTACGGATCAGGTTATAAGTTTACCGGAGGCGCCGAGTGATCCACCGTCTACAATTCCGGCTGATCATTGCCTTCATACTGGTTATTCTTGTCACTACAGTTACAACTTCTTTTTTTTTCGCTCGCAGTACCTGGGATGCGATTCAACGCTACGAAGATGCTAATGACAGCGTGCTGACCGCGAGAATACAATCTCTCGTTTCCCGTTATTATTTCATCAATCACAGCTGGGAAGGAGTCCAGCCGCTGGTCGAGCAGTTGTCAGCCATGGATGAGGACCGCATTATTATTACAGATTCAAAAAATGTGGTTGTGGCGGATTCGCAAAATAATCTGGTCGGAAAAGTATACCAGACTTCCGGCGAGGGAGTACCCCTTTATCTGTCATTTATTAATAGACCTCCGGCATTTTCTCCTCCTTTTAATCCATCCGGGCTCATACCGGATGCCTCAACTCTATTTGGAACTCTTTATGTTAACCATCAGGGTCCATCAATTCTTGCTATTTATCTTTCCAGTGATATCAACCAATTCATTCTCTGGGGAGGGCTGATGGCTGTCGCGATTGCTCTCATCATCACCTGGGTGATTTCGCGACGCATTACTTCTCCCATACGGGCTCTCACCGTATCTGCCAGGCGGCTGGGACAGGGAGACTTTTCCCAGAGAGTCTCTATTAAAAGCCGGGATGAAGTTGGACAGCTGGCAACAACCTTCAACTCCATGGCTGGAGATCTGGAAAGAATAGAAAAATTGCGCCGCGACATGGTCGCGGATGTTGCTCATGAGCTAAGGACGCCGCTATCCAATGTAGCCGGTTACCTGGAAGCTATCCGCGATGAGGTGGTTAAACCTGATACCGCCACTATCTCCTCACTGAGTGAAGAAGTAGATTTATTATCGCGTCTGGTGGATGACTTGCAAGAACTGGCATTAGCAGACGCCGGTGAATTAAAATTATTGAGGCAGCCAGAGGACCTGTCTCAATTAATTGATCAATCAGTCAAAGCTGTACAGGTAAAAGTAGCTAACAAGGGCATTGAGGCGAATACGGATATTTCTCCCGAATTACCACTCGTCAACATCGACTATCACAGGATAGCTCAGGTATTGAGGAACTTGCTGGAAAACGCTATCAAACATACCAATTACGGTGGTAAAATTACTGTATCTGCTCAACAGTTTGATAGCTCGATAAAGGTGAGCGTAGCAGATACTGGAGAAGGGATACCAGCTGAGGATTTGCCGAATATGTTTGAAAGGTTCTACCGGGTTGACAAGTCCCGTACCCGAAACGGTGGCGGCAGCGGTCTCGGCCTTACAATAGCTAAACGATTGGTAGAAGCTCACGGAGGAGCTATCGGCGTCCAGAGTGAACTAGGAAAAGGAAGTTGCTTCTTCTTTACTCTGCCTGTGGATTAACAATATCTTAACAACTTAAGACTATATTAGGGTTGTAATAGAGTCGTCATATTTACTGATGCCGAATATTATTTGATTTTGAAGGTCAAGGTGAAACGAAAATGAAAATCCTGAAAACAGTCCTGGTAATCTTAACAATTGGCACTATTATTTTCCTCTCGGTCAGCTGCGCTCGCGGGGCTAGCCCTACGCCAACCACTCAAACCAGTGTGGCGACAATACAGCTCGGAAATGTTTCCATCAATGTAACCGGAACCGGGAATCTGGCTCTATCTCACACTGAAAACCTGGCGTTCCAGGTGGCCGGAACAGTCGATAATATCGCAGTTGAAGTAAGCGATAGTGTCAAGCAGGGACAGGAACTTGCCAAACTCGACACCTCAACCTGGGACAAACAGGTCAAGAACCTGCAAAAGACCCTGGAAACGGCTAATAGAGCGGTGGATACGGCTAATCGAACCCTGACAGCCAAACAGACGGCTTTGACAAAAGCTCAGCGTGCAGTGACGGATGCTGAGCTGGCAGTAACCAAATCTCAGCTTGATTTACAGGCTTCTCAAAATAGTCTGGACCAGATATCCGATGTAAAAACCGCCCAGACCGCGGTAGACAATGCTCAGTATGCTCTGGATATGGCTAAAAGTAACATGCAGGCAGCTAATGCTACCGGGGATGCTACAGGGGCTGAATATTATAAAAACCTGATACCGGATTTAACTAATGCCTTAAACCAGGCAATCAAAGACCGGAATGCTATATTGAATGGGACAAAAGCTACTACTACCAAGGCTATCGCTTTACAAATAGCTCAGGCCCAGCTCGACTTACAGCAAAAACAGAGGGCAATTGAAACAGCTCAGTTAGCAATAGATGATGCGAAGAATGCTGCCAACAACGCCCAATTAGATGTTAATAATGCCAAACAAGATCTTACAGATGTCCAGCAGAATGTCACGGATGCCCAGAGTGATCTGGATGAAGCTAAAAGCCTCAGCCCGGTCATTACTGCTCCCTTCGACGGTATTATAACGAAAATCAGCGTCAGCGGCGGAGACGAAGTCCAGAAAGGCACAGTCGCCATGATAATTGCAGACCCTAACCAGTTCGAAGCTAATTTTATGGTTACTGAGACTGATGTATTTTCTATCAAAGTAGGTGAGGATACCAACGTATCCGTGGACGCACTATCAGGACTCACTTTCCCCGCCAAGATTACAGCCATTGCTCCGACTGCAACTTCTTCACAAGGAGTTGTTAATTATAAAGTCACAGCTGAATTAACCTCTCTCAAGCCGGTCTTGCCCGTTCGTGCTGGCTCAGGAACGGGTCAGAGGCCCAATACACCCGGAGGGACAACTCCAACCGCTTTACCTTCAGGAGGAATTCCCACTGGTGCCGCTGGCGGAGCGGCACCTGCTAATCTTCCGTCCGGTTCCTCACCTGCCGGAGCTAATGGAAATACATCCGGTAGAACGATATTTGCAAATCAGAATATATCCCTCAAAGATGGTCTCTCGGCAACTGTTACTGTTCCGATTCAGGCAAAGGACAATGTCATCATCGTCCCTAATCGGGCTATTAAACGTCAGGCTGGAAACGCCACAGTTCAGGTCATAAAAGGTACCGCTCTCGAGGCTCGCACTATCAAGACCGGACTCAGCGACGGCACTAATACCGAAGTTACCGAAGGCTTGAGCGAAGGTGAACAGGTCCAGATTACAACAACTTCCTCCACAAACAACGGATTTGGAGGTCCTCCCGGAGGAGGGATGATGATAGTAAGATGATCGAACTTAAAAATATCGTAAAAACCTACCCCATGGGTAAAAGAGAATTGAAGGTCTTGCAGGGCATTAACCTTAATATTGACAAAGGTGAGATGGTAGCTATCATGGGGCCTTCCGGTTCCGGCAAAAGTACGCTCCTTAATCTGGTAGGGCTGCTGGATAGGCCATCTTCCGGAAGCTATTTGCTGGAAGGAAGGGAAGTCAGCCGGTTGAATGGTGGTGAGCTGGCTAAAGTCAGAGGACAGAAGATCGGTTTTATCTTCCAGAGTTTTAATCTTTTACCGTATCTTTCTGCTCTGAGTAATGTCGAACTGGGACAGAAGTATGCTGGCAAGGTTGATTTAAGGGCAGCTAAAGATGCCCTGGATAAGGTAGGCCTGACGGATAGAATCAAGCATCGTCCTAATGAACTTTCTGGCGGTGAACAGCAGAGAGTGGCGGTTGCCAGAGCTCTGGCCAAGAACCCGCCCATCATCCTTGCGGATGAACCTACCGGCAACCTGGACAGCCATTCCAGTAAAGATATTATGACAATTCTCAGCAAGCTGCATCAGGAGCAAAATATCACCCTGATAATGATTACTCACGACCCCAACATCGCCCATTATTGTCAACGCATTATCCACATCGAGGACGGTCTAATTACAAGCGAGGAAAAACTATGAAAAAAATATTCGAGCCCTTAGCTACCGCCTGGACAGCGGTGATAACCCATAAGCTAAGGAGTTTTCTGACCATTCTTGGTGTAGTAATCGGGATCGCTGCAGTAATCATATTGATGTCAGTAGGAAAGGGAGCTGAAGCTTCGATTCTAAGCAATTTAAGTAACCTCGGAGCCAATATGATTACCGTCCGTCCCGGGGCCAGCACCTCCAGTGGAGTCAGAGGAGGTTTCGGTTCTGCCAGTACATTGACATTGGAGGATGCGAATGCCATTGCCTCTGGTGTTAGCAATATCAATGGAGTCGCTCCAACTAACAACTCCGGTATGCAGGTCATAGCCGGAAGCCAGAATATGATGGTGCAGGTTACTGGCATCACTACCAATTATCTCGACCTCAATAGCATTCAGATAGAAGAAGGGGATTATATTACACAGGAAGAATATGACAGCAGGCAAAAAGTAGCCCTGATAGGTCCAACTGTTAGCGATACGTTGTTTCAGGGCGATGACCCGGTCGGCCAGAAAATCCGCATGGGGAACAATATTTTCACCATTGTTGGACTTTTAAAAAGTAAAGGTGAATCTTTTAACTCTACAGACAGGATGATACTGGTTCCGCTATCAACCTTGCAGGGCTTAATGTCAAGGTCTATTACCACTACCGGCCAGCACATCGTCTCATCCATCGCTATCCAGGCTACTGATAAAGACTCCATAGCCTCAGTGAAGCAGCAAATCACGCTTATACTGGAAGACCGGCATAAAATTGCATTTGGAGCTTCAGACGACTTCACTATCACTTCGACGGATGATATAACCAATACGATTACATCTTCAATGCAAAGCCTGACTCTTCTCCTGGGCGCTATTGCTGGAATTTCTCTACTGGTGGGCGGCATTGGGGTGATGAACATAATGCTGGTATCCGTCATGGAAAGACGGAGAGAAATTGGTATCCGCAAAGCCTTAGGCGCTAAGGAACGAGATATCTGGGGACAGTTCCTTATCGATTCGGCCTTATTAACTCTCACTGGTGGAATCATCGGGGTTGCCGTCGGGTGGGGAGGTTCCGCATTAATTTCCCAATCGGGAGCAATTAACACCCTGGTTACTTCGGACATTGTTGTGCTTGCAGTAGCCGTATCAGTAGGTATCGGCCTTTTCTTTGGATTTTACCCTGCCTGGCAGGGTTCACGCCTGGATCCCATTCAGGCTCTCAGATCGGAGTAGAACATTGGGGATATGTTAATAATTGATAAATCGTCAATCTATTAATATATCCCCACATCAAAAACGGACGTTCTCCCGATTGATCCGCGTTAAAATCAATTAGGGTATCCTTCATTTTCTCTCTTTTGCTCTCGTAAATCCGTTGATTCCGCTAAACATATCGGCGGATGGCACAATATTACCTTAATCATAGAATGTTTAGTAGGGACTCTAAAAGAATACCAGAAAGGAGGGGAATAAGATGTTGTGGTGGGCTTTAATCTTCTTCATCGTTGCTATAGTCGCAGCTGTCTTTGGATTTGGAGGCATTGCGGCGGGAGCGGCAACTATCGCCAAAATACTTTTCGCAATCTTTATTGTCATCTTCCTGATTAGCCTGATCATGGGCCTTCTGCGCCGCCGGGTTTAAACAAACTAAAGTATAAATTTATACCCACGATAGCTTACGCCGCTAAGAGATATCGCTGCTCCATCTCTGGGGGCCTGAAGCATTAAACGATCTCCAGCCGGAGTCACTCCAAGCAGTGTCTCGATAAAATAGATGATTGCGCCGGACGCCCATGCCTGGGGACTATTAGCCGTCGGATCAGGAACCGGAAAAGAACGCTCTCTGCGGGCATACCCCGCGAAGAGCTCCGGCAATCTGTGAACCGGAAAGGCCGAAGTAGCGTCAAGAAGAGCATAAATTACTTCATTAGCCTCTTTAACAAAACCATAACGATGCAGTCCGGATGCAATGATAGAGTTGTCATGGGGCCAGACACTTCCATTATGGTATGAAAGGGGATGATATCTCCCCATCCCTGTGGAGAGAGTCCGGATCCCCCAACCGGAAAACATATCAGGAGCCAATAACCTCTCCGCAACTCGGGGAGCTTTGTCTTCATCAATGATTCCACTCCAGAGACAATGACCCGGGTTAGACGAAATGCTGTCCACGGGACGCTTACGTCCATCCAGGGCCATGGCGTAAAAACCTTCCTCCGGCAACCAGAAGGCATCATTAAACTGTTTTCGCAGTTTTTGAGCTTCGGATTCCAGCTTTTGCGCTTTCACCGGATTGTCCAGCATGCGGTATATTTCAGCCATTTTCTTCTTTGCATCATAAACATACCCCTGAACTTCAGCCAGAGCTATAGAACCATCAGCAAGGGCGCCTTTCGCAAAGGAGATGGAGTCCATCGAATCTTTCCAGCCCTGATTTCTTAGCCCCTTTGTAGATCGCCTCTGATATTCCACAAATCCATCTCCGTCCAGGTCACCCCACTTTTTAATCCATTGGAGGGCTGCCTCCGCGGGAGGAAGGAAACGGTGTAATAAATTCTTGTCACCAGTCCATTGATAAGCCTCCCAGAGAAGAATTAAAAACAATGGAGTGGCGTCAACACTACCATAGTATCGGGTATGAGGCACCTGTTCGAAAAAAGACAATTCGCCTTTGCGTACTTCATGCGGAAGTTTACCCGGCTCCGCGTCTCTGAATTCATCGTAATCAACCGCCTGCAGACTGGCCAGGGTATGGATTGTTCCCAGCATTAACTCGGGTCCCAAAAGCTTAGTTTGTAGCGAGCTTATGATTGAATCACGACCGAAAATAGCCACAAACCAGGGGATTCCAGCCGCCAGAATGTATTGTCCATTGTCCTGTTTAATCATCAGTGCCTGAAGGTCTACAACGGCCTGCTCATAAGCCTGCCGCAGACCGACATTGTTGGTCTGCAATACCGGGATCTCTCGTAGAGGACTGGTAATATCCTTTTCAGTCAGGCGGAGCAATGCAGATGAATTGTCACGTATGTAAGGGCCGAAAGGCGACCCAACCACTTGTTGAAGGCACGTCATCGCTGGTGGATGTTCATCCGCTACCGGGAGAATGTTGACGCACGTCCTCCAGGTGCTTCGAGGCTCAAGGTTAACATCAAAAACCGCAGTTTTGCCTTCAATTTGGGGTGTGACGGAAAAATTTATCCAGGTTTCCCGGTGAAACTGCTCACGCTGGTAAACAAGGCAGATGTGCTGACCCTCCCTTTGCTCAACGGTGACTTTTCCGGCTTTGGTAATTGCCCCCAGTCTCACTTCAAAGACGTCCGCAAAATCGGCATCAAAACTCAGTTCCAGACGCAGCTTGCGAACCCTCGCAGAATGATTTATTAAACTGATATCTTCATGGAAACCATGAGAAACATAGCGATCTCTTACGATACTTATGGCTCCTGCTCGCGATTTCCGAGTACCGGGAGAGATCGCATAAAAGCTGGCAATGGAATGATTCAACGGAGACGCTCCAACCGGGAGGTCTTCTTTCCCGTCCAGAGTCAGACGTAGTTTAGAAAGGAAACGGGTATCGAAAGCATATAATCCCTGTGGGGTCCCTTCAACACCCTTGGGATATATGTCCCCATTACGACCAGACACTGCAAATACCGTCCCCGAAGTAACTACTACCGATTCATTATCCATACCTGTATTCCCCTACCATTACCATGATTTTATAGCTTTGCCCCTCCGCAGAATATCGCCAAAAACATAAGTATGATAAACAGTTATACGTAATGGCAGTAAGTGAATTGGCCTATATTCCGGGACTTTCTACGACAAAAACATTGTATCATCATTACTGCATGAATAAAAGAGAAATACTGCTTTTATAAGCAGATTTACGTATTAGCTATGAGGGACCAAGGTAATGTGACAATATTTTTGAATAACTGAGTTTAGTATCTGACAGGGCTTTGATTTTAAAGTGTTAAGATACTGTAACTGAGGATTCGCGCAATACTTTTTCGTAAGCTCTTAAATAATCCGTTGCCATGCGTGGGGCATCAAACCTTAGTTCTACATGCTTTCGGCACGCGATCCGGCTGATATCAGAAATTTTTTCTACGGCTTCTGCCATACTGATCAAACTATCAACTACAAAACCGGTCACGCCATGTTTTACCACTTCGGGTGCAGAACCCTTATTCAAAACAATAACGGGTGTACCGCAAGCCATGGCTTCTATCATGAATAACCCGAAAGGTTCAGGCCAGGTAATGGGCGCTAGTAAACAATACGCTCCGCATATCAGTTCGATTTTTCTCTCAAAATCAGCTTCTCCAACGTACTTTATCTGGTCGCCATCAATTTTAGGCAGGATTTCTTGACGGAAATATTGCTCGTCTATGGTGTCTACGTTTCCGGCAATAATTAACCTCATTCTTAACTTTTTAGCCACCTCGATCGCCAGGTGGGGACCTTTTTCATGGCTGATGCGGCTCAAAAAAAGCAGATAGTCCTTTCGTCTGGAAGATTCGAATGGAAAAGCTTTAACATCAATGGCATTATAAATTATTCCGGCAAAATGATCTTTTTCCGGCAAGAGCGATTTTGCAGAACGACTGATAGTGTTATACCAACCTTTATATTTGGAGAATAATAATCTCCAGTCACTTTTAAGATTGCCGTGTAATGTCGTTAGCATCGGCGTCCTGGACAAACAGGCCAGAGACATGCCCTCTAATAAAGTATTATTATGAATAATATCAAATTCGCTGGAACTCTCAAGACAACTTACCGCGTTGAGCATATTTAAAATGTTTTTATCCCTATCTGATCCGCGCAAATAATACGGGCAGACGGATATCAACCGCGCCTGAGTTATAGAGTCTCCACTGGCGAATAAAGTGACTTCATGGCCCATTTTCATATATTCTTCGGTTAAAAGGCTCACGATCAACTCTGTTCCTCCATAAGCAACCGGAGGAACTCTCATCTCTAACGGGGAAATAATCCCGATCCGCATCTGCCCAACCTCCCTCGCTTTAAGTTATGAAGTCGTCATGATCCCAATTCCTTATATATCAGGAGATTTCAAGGTAATCAAGATAAGGTCAAGGTCAATTTAGTTAAAAATCAAGTGGGGATTTCTGCTAAAATGAGACTAGAACTTTATAACATTCAGGAGAAAGGTATGGAACGGAGATTATACCGAAGCCAGCACAATCGAATTTTCCTTGGCGTATGCGGTGGAATAGGAGATTATTTTGGCGCCGATCCTGTGATTATCCGTGTAATTGCAATATTGATAACGATATTTACCGGATTCTTTCCCGGTGTAATTGCCTATATTATCCTGGCGCTTATCATACCTAACGAAAACTCAGCCATTAATACCCCCAGAGATAATTTCCGAGAAAATGTATCGGATATAAGAGATACCTCCATTAATTTGGGTCAGGAGATTCGCGACTCATTTGACAGTAAGGGAACAAAAGTCGGCTCTCCTCCCGCCCAGACCAATCCATCTTCCAGAGGCGCGCTTTTAGTACTGGGTATCATCATTATCATCGCCGGAGTTATCATTTTTCTGGGTAATCTTTTCGGCTGGTTAACGCGCTTTTTCTGGCCATCTATATTAATAGTCGCCGGAATTTTGATTCTGATTCTGGTATTACGAAGAAGAAGTTAATTTCAGGAAATCAGCGATCCGAGAACCCATCAGGGGATACCACAGCCAGATGCTGGCGTGGGTAGCGGGATACCAGTAGATCGGGGGTTTACCATAGGACTGCCATAGATCCAGAGTAGCTGATTTGGGTATCATCTCATCCCACAGAGCATTCAGCATCATGACGGGTCGGTTTTTTAAATAAGTAGCGAAAGTCATAGGATCTGTGAGATAAATTTTTTTACCGGATTCAGCATTTTCAAAACCTTTTTCCGCAACTTCTGCCAGATATTGCTGGTAATTCTCCTGATTTTTTAAATATTCCGCCTTATTACATTTGTATTGCCATCGCAGAAAAAGACTATTTTTCGTGAGCTTTTCCGAATTCCCTCCAGAAACAATAAATACTCCGGATTTTAACCGGTCGTCTAAAGCCATCGCGATTGAGGAAACAAAGCTTCCATAACTGATTCCAACCACTGAAACCTGATCTTGCAAGATCTCTGGACGACTGCCAGCCCAATCCATTACCTGACGGACCTCAGTGACCGAAATCCTGTAACTTTCAAACCACTCTTCGGTGGTCAAGTTTGGATATTTTTTCTGCACGATCTCATGGGCACGATTTTTGTGGAATATTAAGTAGAGTATAAAACTGGCGATTCCTTTTTGAGCTAAAGTACCCGCGATCTTGCGGCAGGGAGAAACACTACTGCCTCCCATTCCATGCACCAGTATCGCCAAAGGCATCTTCCCTTGTACTTTAGGCAGGAGAAACTCCCCTTTAACGGGGTTATTTCCAAGACAGCCATCCGTCTGGGCACTGGGGAAACTAACTGAATAACGAAGTCCTAGCTTACTCTCTTCGATTAATCTGGAATTAAAACCATCGCTTTGTTTAGTGTAGACATAAGGATTTATCATGCTATGTTCGATTTTATAATCAGGTTAAGTTCTTTGTTGCACCTATTATAACACGGAATGAGAGAATTCACGAAGCAAACTAATCATAACCTCAAGTAGCTGATTTTATCGATTGGGGAACATTAGCATATAATTTATCGGTATACTCCTGGACCATCCTGCAAGCACTAAACCGGGGCATAATAGAGCAAATCGATTCCTTTATCATCCTCACCCATTCATGAGGAATACCGCTCCGGTCTTGCTGATAATAAAGGGGAACAACTTTATCTTCCAGAATTCTATAGATAGCTTCCGCATCGTTTTTATCCTGGGCCGGTGAATAAGCCGCTTCCGGGCCTGCGCCAATTTCCCAGCCATTAATTCCATTGTAACCTTCTTCCCACCACCCGTCCCGGACACTCAAATTAAGGACGCCGTTAATGCCCGCCTTCATTCCGCTTGTCCCGCTGGCCTCCTGAAGCCGCAATGGATTATTTAACCAGACATCTATTCCGTGAGTAAGATATCTCGCTAGATGCATATCATAATCTTCGATAAAAGCGATCCTTCCCTGACACTCTCGATCCTGGGCGACACTAAAAATTTTATGCAGGATGTATTTTCCAGAAAAATCCGCCGGATGGGATTTTCCGGCAAATACGATTTGAACTGGTCGCCAGGGATTGTTGATGATTTTCTTTAATCGGTTCATATCGGAAAGGATCAGGGCCGGACGTTTATATTCAGTAAAGCGGCGAGAAAATCCGATGGTCAATACCTGCGGGTTGAGTAAAGCGCCCATGGTTACTACCTGTTGTGCACTAACTTCGCCTTCTGCCCAACGAGTTTGCGCCCGATCCATAATTACTCCAAACAGCCTGCTTTTTAAAGATCGATGGATAGCCCAGATTTCCTCGTCCGGAACGTTCATCAGGGACCTCCAAAAATCGACATCGGCCTGATGATTGATCCAATCTTTTCCGAGATACTTCTCAAATAGCTGAAAGAATTCAAGACCGATCCAGGTTGGTACATGAACGCCGTTAGTAACATGAGAAAAAGGGATTTGCGAGTCAGGTAAACCTGGCCAGACCATTTGCCACATTTTCTTTGTTACACTCTCATGCAATCGACTAACGGCATTACGCTGACTCGCAGTATTTATTGCCAGGGCTGTCATGTTGAATCCAGATTGACTCCGGATATCCGGCGAACCCAGATCTAAAAATCTTCGACGATCGATTCCCAAATTCGGCCAGAAGTCACTGAAATACTTATCTATCAAACTCGGAGGAAAGACATCATGACCGCTTTGTACTGGAGTATGGGTGGTAAAAATAGTAGTCTCTCGTATTCTGGATAAAGCGGTTTCAAAGGATATGCCTTTTTGTACTTCCTCGCGAACTCTTTCCAGACTCATGAACGCAGAATGACCTTCATTAGCGTGCCATATCGCAGGCTGCATTCCCAGAGCATGCATCACCCTGACGCCTCCGATTCCCAGAATGATCTCCTGCTGAATTCGCATCTCAGGATCAGCGGTATAAAGACGAGCGGAAAGCTGCCTGTCCTCAGGGGTATTTTCCTCGAGGTGCGTATCCAGAAGAAAAATTTTTACGCGACCGACATTCACCTGCCAGACCGCAATGGACAAATCCCGGTTAGCCAGCTTGACTTTAGCAATCGAACTTCCGCCTCCGGGTAGAATGATCCGGTTGATAGGCGCTTCGTTGAAATTCAACTGCTGATATATTTCTTGCTGCCACCCTTCAGCCGAAACATGCTGGTGAAAATATCCCTGTGGATACATAAATCCAATGCCGATAAAGGGCAGTCCGAGATCGCTGGCTTCCTTGCACATATCTCCGGCCAGGATTCCTAATCCCCCGGCATAAATGGGAAGAGAATTATGTAAAGCAAATTCCATAGATAAATATACTATCGATCCGTTTAAGAGATGTGGATAGCGGGTAGAAACCCAGGTCGCAGAATTACTCATTTCAGCATCGAAAGTACTGATTACTGAATCGTAAATGGAGAGAAAAGCTGGATCTTCTGCAGCGGCTTGAAGCTTCTCCCTGCTTGTATCGAAGAGTAACTTTACGGGATTATGTCCGCTGGAATTCCATAATGGATAGTCCAGAGCCCGGAATACATCTCTGGCCTTGGGGTGCCAGGCCCACCAAATATTGTGAGCCAGTTCATCAATCCGCTGGATACGCTCGGGAATTTTGGTAGCAAGAGCGCGGTCAATCATTTTGTTAAAATTTTCTCCCTATTAAAAGTTATCAGCAGAGGCGAACCTCCTGTCTCTATTATATAAAATATCCAAAATTAAACAAAAATGCCGGATAATGGCAGACCAATACCATTACCGGCATATCTTGCCCAATTTTTTCGAGTCTATCCTTAATATGAGGTCATGTTTCAGTGAGGACGAAATATCTAGTCTACTCCAATCATGACGTTTGAGGCTTTTATCACCGCATAAGCTGTTTTCCCGACCGCTAACCCAAGATTATCTGCTGACTCCTTCGTAATGATCGATACTACCTGGGCTCCGCCAGACAGTTCCAGAACAATCTCGGAATTTACGGCACCAGGAGTAATTTTAACAACTTTACCCTTGAGAATATTGCGCGCGCTGAGTTTCATTTCTCGCCTCCTTTACTACTTTACTAAAGGTCTATCGTATATTTCTATTATAATCTTATCAATTACTTTTATTTTATATCCTGCCGTCTTAGAATGCGGGGGTAGCGGTTTGGCAGCAGCCTGAAATTCTGGGGAAAATAGCTCAGACCGGGGTCCATTTCCGCTGGCCTACCTTCAGTTTGGGAAACCTCTCCTGGCAGGTGATAGCAGGCGGCACTCTTCTGCTGGCTTTACCTCAGATACCCTTAACGCTGGGAAACGCTATTATCGCTACCCGGCTCGAGAATAACGAAATATTTCCGGAACGCAAAGTATCAGAGCGGAAGCTCTCCATTACTACGGGGATTATGAATCTATTTTCATCTTTATTTGGCGGAGTCCCGCTCTGCCACGGCGCCGGTGGAATGGCAGGCCATATTCGTTTTGGAGCCCGGACTGGAGGCGCCCTGATTATTCTAGGCTCGCTAATACTCATTATCGCCCTGTTCTTCTCAGACTCTGCCAGTTTGATATTCCAGCTTTTTCCTGAAGCTATTTTGGGAGTAATTTTGCTCTTTGCCGGAGCCGAACTGACATTAACAGCGAAAGATATCGGACCGGCAAAGAGCGATTTTTATGTGATGCTGATAACTGTAGGTTTTGCCTTGTGGAACATGCTGGCTGCCTTCCTCGCGGGCATTCTACTTTATCAAATCCTGAAGCGGGGCTGGATTAAAATTTGAGAGTAATGTAGCCAATAAATAGTCTTAATCCACTCCGCTTGTTGGGAACACCCCTGGATCCAAATTCATAGTTTTAGCAGGTATACTTACACAAAAACAATACAGTATAGATATTAATATGAAATATAATATTAATAACGGTTATAATAGAAAGAAATAACACGCCGAGCGATGAAAAATGAAAGCATTGATACTGGCCGCCGGTAAGGGCACCCGTCTCAGACCTTTAACTAACACGATTCCTAAACATTTGCTGCCCGTTGCAAATAAACCCATCCTTTTTTACGTCCTCGACCAAATCCGGGAAGCGGGTATCAATGACATCGGCATTGTTATCTCTCCGGAAACAGGATCGGATTTGAGAGGGGCCGTAGCAGATGGATCGAAGTGGGGCGCCAGTGTAACCTATATTTTACAATCTCCCCCTCTTGGCCTGGCTCATGCGGTGAAATGCGCCCAGGATTTCCTGGCGGATTCACCTTTCCTGCTCTTCTTGGGAGACAATTTAATTCAGGAAGGGGTTAAGGGACTGGTGACGGAATTCAATGCCTGTTCGGCGGACGCATTAATTGTGCTTAAAGAGGTAGCAGACCCGCGGGCATTTGGAGTGGCAGAAGTCAATTCAACTGGAAAGGTAACCCGGGTAGTGGAGAAACCGAAAGAACCTAAAAGCAACCTGGCGGTGATAGGGGCCTATATTTTTACTTCCTCTGTACACCGGGCGATCGCTGAAATCAAGCCCTCCTGGAGGGGAGAATACGAGATAACCGATACAATTCAAAGACTTCTGGATATAGGCCAGGATGTTAGAAGCCATGTTTTGCAGGGTTGGTGGCTGGATACGGGTAAAAAAGAGGATTTATTGGAAGCCAATCACGTTCTGATAGATGAATATCTCAAAAATGATCGGCGCGGTGAATTGGATTCAGAAAGCCGGATTTCGGGCAAAGTTGAGATCGGAGCCGGTACTAAAATAGAAGGAAGCACCATTAGCGGTCCAGTCTCCATAGCCTCCAGTTGCCGGATTACCAATTCAATGATTGGACCTTATACTTGCATCGGCGAAGAGACCATCATCGAAAATTCCTCATTGGAAAACTCTATTATTATGAATAAATCCCATATTCTGGATATCAGCCAGATCAAGGATAGCGTTATCGGAAGGAATGTAGAAATAGTCCGACAGAAGCTGGAAAACCAGTCTACCCGGTTTTTTATTGGAGATTATGACAGGTTACAAATTTGACGACAAGAAATCTTTATTTTCAACCATAAGAAACTGCTGAG
This sequence comes from Dehalococcoidia bacterium UBA3254, assembly GCA_002362735.1. Next base: position 3,912 of record DEUU01000216.1, on the reverse strand, counting down.
TCTATTAATGATCAAAGATAAAAGAGATTAACCCTGATGGACCGGCAGCTTGAAAAAAGCACACAAAGTGAGGCTGAACTTTGACTGTACCAGAAATCAACCCATCGAATTACCCATCTCCGGTGGCCTATTTTTCAATGGAAGTGGGTCTGGTGTCAGCGATGCCGACTTACAGCGGAGGCCTCGGCATCTTGGCCGGAGATACACTGCGAGCAGCAGCAGACATGGGTTTGCCAATGATAGGAATCACTCTTTTAAACCGGAAGGGCTATTTCCGGCAGCATCTGGATAAATTCGGAAACCAGACTGAAAGCGCATTCAATTGGGACCCTTCTCAATTCCTCGATCCAGTAGATGTGCGTGCTACGGTCAACATTGAAGGGCGCCAGGTCAAAATTCGCCCGTGGCGTTACCAGGTTTCTGGTATTCTGGGTCATCAAGTATCCGTATATTACCTGGACACCGCATTGCCGGAAAATAGCGCCTGGGACCAGACTCTTACGGATTATCTCTACGGAGGAGACAACCATTACCGCTTTTGTCAGGAAATCGTACTGGGAATGGGCGGCGTCTCCATACTTCGGGCGCTCGGCTATAAAAACCTGCAGGCTTATCACATGAATGAAGGCCATTCGGCGCTGCTGATTCTCTCCCTTTTGGAAGAAGAAATGGAAAAACAACACTTTTGTTCGGTCACCCGGGCTTGTGCGGATGACGTCAAAGAATTATGCGTCTTTACGACTCATACACCGATACCTGCAGCCATTGACCAGTTTCCTTTGGATATGGTCCATCGTGTTTTAGGAGAAGAGCGTACGACGAACCTGGTATCGGCGGCTTGCTTTAAAGACAGTACTCTAAACATGACCTTTCTGGGCCTGTGTTTTTCACATTACGTCAACGGTGTTTCGATGCGTCACGAAGAAATCTCTCAAGATATGTTCCCGAACTATCCGATCAACTCCATCACCAATGGAGTACACGCGGTTACCTGGACTTCAAATCCATTTTGCCAGCTCTATGACCGTCACATCCCCGAGTGGAGACGCGATAATCTTTATCTACGGTATATCGTCAGTGTGCCAGAACAAGATATTCAGGCAGCTCATACTCTGGCAAAGATGGAATTAATAGCAGAAGTTGAAAAGCGCAGCGGAGTTAAACTCAATAAATCGGCTTTTACCATTGGATTCGCCCGACGCGCTACAGGTTATAAACGCGCGTCGCTGATTTTTTCCGATCTCAACCGGTTGCGGCGGATGGTCTCTACCACCGGCCCCATCCAGATTATTTTTGGCGGTAAAGCCCACCCTCGAGACGACGGCGGGAAAGAAATCATCCGCAGTATTTTTAAGGATGCCGAGCTGTTAAAGGATGTAATCCGCGTGGTCTATCTGGAAGAATATGACATGGAAATAGCCAAATTTATTTGTTCCGGGGTGGACTTGTGGCTTAACACTCCCCAAAAACCGCAGGAAGCGTCCGGAACGAGTGGAATGAAAGCAGCCTTAAATGGAGTACCCAGTTTGAGTATACTGGACGGGTGGTGGATTGAGGGACATGTGGAAGGAGTCACCGGTTGGTCCATTGGCGAAGATTGGGGACTTGAAAGTAATACGGAGAGGGATATCGATTCACTCTACAACAAGTTGGAATTTGTCATTTTGCCTTTATTTTACGGGAGACCGCTGGCTTATGCCTGGATCATGCGTAACGCAATCGCTCTGAACGGGTCCTATTACAACACTCAACGGATGCTGTCTCAATACGTCAAGAATGCTTATTTTCCGAAGAACCATTTTGAAAATTGGGACAAGCAAAAAACAGGTTAACAAAAATGGACAATCCAATATCTGACCTCCACTATCTGGCGGATTTATACGGCATCAAGACAGGATACCTGGATATGAACGGCATCCCTGTGAAAGCTTCTGACGAATCGCTTTTTGCGGTGCTCAAAGCCCTGGGAGCGGAGGTAAACCGGGTAGAAGACGTTCCTGACGCAATCCGCACAAAACAGCAACAGTACTGGCGGCGGACCATTGAACCCGTATCCGTAGTCTGGAACGATGGAACTCCATCGATAAATGTACGTTTTCCAGCTTCTGTCATAGGATCGGTAATAAAAGCTTCGATCAAACTCGAAACTGGAGAAGAAAGAACATCCGAATGGCGGGTAGAACAATCTTCTGTGATCGACTCGAAATTGAACGAAGGGATGCGATATATATCTCTACGTCTCAACCTGTCTGAACGTCTGCCGCCTGGCTACCATAAAATTACGATAGTCTCGCCAGGAAGAGAGAATGAATCATTAGTAATCTCGGCTCCGATTAAAGCTTACCAGCCACAGGAAGGCACAAAAATCTGGGGTGTATTCCTGCCACTTTACGCCCTTCACACTCATCGAAGCTGGGGAGCCGGCGATCTTTCTGATCTTGAAGATTTCCTGAAATGGATTTCAGGGTTGGGCGGCCGCCTTGCAGGGACTTTGCCTCTGCTGCCTTCTTTTTTCGACGATGAGATTGGTCCTGGGCCCTATATGCCAGCTAGCCGGCTTTTTTGGAACGAATTTTATCTGGATATTAACCGGATCCCTGAACTCCAGGAATGTCTAGAAGCTAAATCCTTAATCAGTTCTGCCGGATATCGGAGAGCAATCGATGGATTACGGTCGTCCGATATTGTAGACTATAAATACCAGCTTTTTCTAAAACGCAAGGTCCTGGAGATATTAGCAGAGCACTTCTTCAATGATAAAACCGAAAGGTTCACCGAATTCGAACGTGCAATTCAAACTAATCCTCAGATAGAAGATTATGCCACTTTCAGGGCGGCGGGAGAGATTAACGGAATCGACTGGCACCAATGGCCTATACGGATGTGCGAAGGCAACCTGAAAAAAGAAGATTATCCTGAGAAGGTAAAACAATACCATTTGTATGCTCAATGGCTGATCCAGGAACAAATAAGAAGTGTTTTTCAAAAAGCCGATCAGGACCTCATGCAGGTCTATTCAGACTTACCAGTAGGAGTCCATCCCTTTAGCTATGACGTCTGGAGAGAGCGCAATTCGTTCGTGCCGGAAGTAAATGGAGGAGCGCCGCCTGACCCTGTTTTTACCAGCGGGCAAAACTGGCATTTTCCTCCTATTCATCCCGAGAAAATCAGAGAACAGGGATATCGTTATGTGATTCAAAGTCTTAGACATCAGCTTGAACAATCCCGGATGCTTCGCATAGACCACATGATGAATTTTCACCGTTTATTCTGGATTCCGAAAGGGATGGAAAACCGGGAAGGAGTTTATGTGATCTACCCGGCTGAAGAGCTTTATGCGATTCTTACCCTGGAGTCGTCACGCCACAGCTCGATCATTATTGGGGAAGACCTTGGTATTGTACCCCCCGAAGTACGACCAATGATGGAAAAACACGGTATCTACCGCATGTACGTTGGCCAATACGAATTAATCGTCGAAAACCGGATCGGCAAGATTCCGGAAAAGGCAGTGACCAGTTTAAATACACATGATATGTTTCCTTTCGCTTCTTTCTGGCACGAGCAAGATATTAAAGAACGTCAGGCTCTGGGATTAGTTAAAGCGAAGGGAGCTCAAAAAGAAATGGAACAACGAACCAGGATTAAGAACGCATTGATTAGCTACATGCGTGAACGGGGGTTGGAAAATTACTCTCCTCGGGATGTTGAAGCGATGCTTAAAGCGGTCCTGGATTTTCTGGCAATCAGTCCAACGTTCGCTCTCATGGTAAATCTTGAAGACCTCTGGATGGAGTCTGAACCTCAAAATATTCCCGGCACCCGGAGCAACAGTAATTGGAGTCGAAAAGCACGTTATTCACTGGAGGAATTCAGTAAATTACCTAACGTGATAAACATTCTAAAAAAAAA
>DEUU01000140.1 GCA_002362735.1 Dehalococcoidia bacterium UBA3254 | reverse complement strand
ACGCCAAGCTGCCGTCGGTAATCCCGGCAATAATATCTCGTATTAACGCACCACCACTATTGAAATATACAAAAGCATTCAGGTCTTTGATACCGTGCATATTCAACCCGTTGAAGCCGTTATCGGCTCTTCCGTCCCAGAAGTTGTTGAAATTGAATAAGGCGTTGATTGTTGGTGCAGCCTGGCGTGGGCCATTACTACGTGTCCTGTTGTTGCCTACCTGAAAGATATACGGGTTATTTGGATCGTTTAGAGCCTGGTTAGTTTTGGCATCATAGGTACCAAAAACGGCATTAACCGGGTTGGCCGGGTCGGCCGGGTTAACATAATTGTAATTAGGTGCCGGTGAGCCTGCGAAGTTGGCATGGTAAGTTCCGATTGAGCCAACGGCATCATCGGTATCGAAGAGAACATCTCTCTTTCCATAGTTCGTTTCTAGGGGATCAGCTAGTTTATGAAAAGGAAAGTCCGATACTTGCAGTTGATAATTAGGTCCCGTAGCAGCTCCGCCTTGCAACTGGCTCCAACTCGGGTTCCAGTTGATCGCTTCGGTGGCGTCAGTATTTCGGGTGCCTGGATTAAGCGTGTTAATAGAACGGTTATCTGACCCGGCATGGAAGTGACATGAGGCACATGCCTGGCCGTCGCTGCCCGTTTGCTGGTCCCAGAACAGCGCTTTACCCAGTATCTGCAAAGCCGCTCTTTGGACAGTAATCCCTTTGGCTCTAGCATATGCCACCAGGTCAGGGTCGGCGGCTGGGGTGGGTGGATTTGTGGTTAGGTCTGCCGTTAGTGGTTCTGTAATACGTTCGAAAGCGGTCAGTCCCGCCGGGTCCGGTACGATAACAGTGGCCAATGAGTCCATACCCATCTGGCGGACAGCGGCCCTCACGGCATTCGGGTCTAATAATGGAACCTGGCCGCTTGCACTACCGGGAACAGCGATCAGGATGAGTACTAATGCCATCAATGCATAGAAAAAGGGTTTGAATTTCCTCCCATATTTGTTTTTTATAAATCGCATTTATTCGACCTCCTTGCAAGTAACAAAGTCAAAATGATCGGCGGCAGAATTGTTCTAGTAATGAATCACTCTCACCTCCACAAATACCAGCAGTTTGAGAGCAAACGGGCACTCACATGACTCTCCATGGCTGGCAAATGACATAGCCTTTGTGTGATTATCTGCTGAGGGACATGGAATAGTAATAAATTTGCGGCAAAAGATATTAAATTTTTATAAAATCTTTACTTCGGATTGAGAGTTTCTGTTTTCGCTGGATGAACAGGTTAAAGAGAGAGCCAACTGCGGGGTTCTGCCGGTATTACGCAACCCTGGATATACAAGTAGTACGATAGAGCCTGTATATCCGGGGTTACTGAGTAATTTCACACCCGGACAGTTTGACTTATATGATGGACCGGATATCGTTGAATTACCGAAGAGTTCTATTTATAGGCATGAAGCCCCGAGAACACATAGTTGCCAAAAAAGGTGAGGAGCACTGCCGCAAATCCGATAATAAGTAATATTCCCGCCCTGGTGCCTCGCCAACCCCGCAATATCCTCACGTGCATATAGGCAGCATAGATCAACCATGTAACCAGACTCGCTGTCTCTTTAGGGTCCCAACTCCAATATTTCCCCCACGCAATGTCAGCCCACAAAGCGCCCAGAATAATGAGGAGTGTGAGGAAGGGGAAACTTATCGCCACCGAATGATAAGAAATAGTATCTAATTGCTCCAGGTCAGGTAACCAGGAGGATTTGCGGCGGTTCTGAATAAGGTATAAGAGAGCCGCTATAAAACCTATCGTCAAAGTGCCATAGGCAACAACCGCAGAAGCAACGTGGGCCGACAGGAGCGTGCTCTGCTGTAAAGCCGGCACCAGCGAAGCAGGTCGTGAATATTGTACTCTGGCAAAAATCAAGAGTAATAGCGCAATTATTAAGGCCACATTCATTATCGATGAAGTCTTATAACGCCAGCGGGCAATAAGGCTGGCTATCACCACTCCCCAGGCAAAAGCAAGCGCAAACTCGTACATATTGGAGAAGGGACCGTGTCCTGTTTGAACGCCCCGGCTGATCAGGGTTAATGTCATAAAGGCAATAGATATGATGACTAATCCAATTGCCATGATATCGATCGCCGACCTTTTCTTAACGGAAGACTTCGATGTAGCTTTTGTTTCCTTTTGAGCCTTCTGCTGCCGAATCACGAAAGCAATGACGGGAAAAATAATTGATAAAGATATGCCCGCCAGCGATAATGTCAATGAAATGTTCTCGAGACCAGCCATGTGACTCTCCTTAATTCTATATCTCGTGGTTTTTGAAAAGCCCTTTCTGGATACCGATAACTAGTTTTTTCAAATCGTCAGCCTGGTTGTGGCCCCGTGTCATCGATCTGGCTAATATCCGGCTTTTTCCAGATGGTAAGAGGCGGACCGACACCCACATCTGACTGTGAACGAAGTAAAGAACGAGGACTACCCCTGCAATGAAAAGGACAGAAGCTATCCAGATAAGTGTATTGCCCGGATCGTGACTGACCTGGAAGCCGGAAAATTTGAGGTCTTCTATATAAGTACTCTCTATGCCGGCAATATTTACACCAATGCCTTTTTGCAGCAAGTCGATCCCGACTTGCTCCCCGTCTTTTTGAACTTCCAACGCTAATTGTCCTTGTGCGATCACCGGGTCGCTGGCATTTATGGCAGCACTGAAAACGAAGACAGAGATTCCTGATTGGGGTAGGTCTACCGAACCGAAGTATCTCTGGTAACCCCGGTTAGCTGAGACCTGGTTCAAGGCGATATTTCCCTGGAATATCACGGCATCGTTCTGTTTCAGTTGAAGCTTGACCGCCTTACCGTAGAATGACTGGTAGAACCGGACGCCCCGGTATAATAAAGGATGGTTCACCCGGACGGTAGCCTGGCGTACGTTTTCTCCGTTCTTTAGCAGTACGACCTGGCTGCGGTAATCTTTCGGGGTATTGTCCGCGTAATATTCATCGACAAAGGAAACTAAATTTAAAGACAGGCCGGTATTATTACCAACTTCTCTGGTTTCTCCTTCCGTCACGATGAAGCTGTCATTTCGAAAGCCAAGACTGTTCCCGAGTATGTAAGCAAGGACAAAGAGGATCAAACTCAAGTGGCTGGCATAGGTTGCCCGGCCGCAAAACCGGTTCTTGTCCGCTGCCGCGTAAACCACATTGCCCCGGCTTTCGAACACACCCCCCGATAA
>DEUU01000115.1 GCA_002362735.1 Dehalococcoidia bacterium UBA3254 | reverse complement strand
CCTTTAGCGGCCATTCTTCCCAGACTGCTTTTGATGCTAGCAAAACCCTTCTCAAGGGCATTGGCGTCAACATCATACATATAAACTTGATAGCCTGCCTGGGAGGCTATCTGGGCAATACCGTTACCCATGACTCCCGCGCCTAATACAGCGACTACGTTGATGGTTACCATATTCATGCCTCCTTTCCTTTTATTTAAACTTACGTCTTAATCTAATTTTTACTTTTTCAGAAATTTAGCTACCCTGTCCTTGAACTCGGCTGAAGCCTGTACCTCGCGGCCGCAAAGCTCCGAATAATGCAAGGCCTCATGTTCATCCATTTGCATCCCGATATCAATGGCCTTTTTCGATATCCGAAGGGCGTTAGGAGGATTACGGGCAATTCTTTTAGCTAATTCATTAGCTTCAGCGAGAAATTTTTCTTTTGGATAAACATGGTTAACGAGACCAATCCGGCAAGCTTCATTACCATTAATCAAATCGCCGGAAAATATCAGTTCCTTACCCATCCCTATCCCTACCAGTCGCGGTAAAGTGACCACACCCCCCGCGGGTCCCAGAAGCCCCATTTTAATATGGCCATCCCCGATCTTGGCGATTTCGGATGCAATGCGGATGTCACAGGCCATGGCGATCTCTAACCCTCCGGCCACACAGGCTCCACCGATAGCGGCAATTAGAGGTTTGGAGAAATCTTTGAGTTTATTCATCATCCCGGGATCGACTGGGGGATCCCCGCTTCCTGAGGCCTGGACCTCTCCAAGGTCTGCTCCAGCGCAAAAACAGTCCGGCCCCCCGGTGATGATAACAGCTGCTACTTCGTTATCAATTTCAGCGTCCGATAAAGCCTGCATCAGCTCACGAGATAGCTTCAGGTTAATAGCGTTCTTTTTTTCAGGCCGATTAAGGGTAATTGTGCCTACCTGTTCCGCCTTGTTATATAGAATTGTAGTATAGCTCACGTCTTTTATCCCCTTATATAATTAATAAGGTAGGAATTCTCTTCCCAGAATATCTCTGGAAATGACGATCTTCATGATCTCTGGAGCGCCATCCCCGATCTGTTCTCCGATGACTTCCCTCAAACGATGCTCGAACGGCAGGTCGGTGCTATAACCATAATGCCCATGAATGAGGAGACAATCATGAATGATATCTACAGCGTTCTGAGTGCACCACCATTTAGCCATTGCTGACTCTTTACTGTGCCTAAGACCCTGATCTTTCATCCACAGAGCTTTAAAGCATAGCCATTTACCCAACTCAATCTTGGTAGCTGCCTCAGCTAATTTAAAAGAGACTCCTTCAAACTTGGCTAAGGGCTTACCAAAGACGATGCGTTGTTTTGCATATTCACAGGCTTCTTCGAGTGAAATTTCGGCTTTGGCTAAAGCCATAATTCCCAGCAAAGCCCGATTGCAGTCAAAAGTTCTCATCGTTTCTACAAACCCGCGCCCTTCCGCATCCCCCAGCATATAATTCTTGGGTATCCGGACGTCTTCGAAGGAAACAATACTGGCTTGAGTAGCTTCCGCTCCCATATCTGAAATAGGAGTCAAAGATACTCCTGGGGTATCATAGGGTACCAGGAAGGGCGTGATTGACTTTGATGTAGGACTGGTCTTCGCCAGCACTACGAGGGCAGAACCGGCTTGACCGAAGGAAACACGATTTTTTTCGCCATTGATAACGTAGTAATCTCCATCTTTCCGGGCGATGGTTTTCAGATTACCCAGATCGGAGCCGGCCTCAGCTTCCGTGGCGCCCATGCAAACTACTTTTTCACCCCTTGCCATGGGAGGAAACCATGCAGCTTTAACTTCATCTGAAGCTAATGCAATAAAGCAAGATGAAGCGAAGCCGTTAAAAACAAAGATGCCCGCATCTCCGGCGTGACGGCATAACTCCTCAAGGATTACTCCCAGAGTCACCGCATCACGAGGTTCTCCCCCGTATTTCTCTGGAATATTCAATCCCATTAAACCCAGGTCACCCATTTTTTTAATTAGTTCAGGAGGAAAGGTATGGGTTCTCGATCTCTCTTTCAATCCGGGGGCAATTTCGGCTTTGGCAAAATCTTTTACCATCTGACGGAGCATTATTTGATCTTCAGAAAAACTATAGTCCAGCATTCGTTACACTTCCTTTTTATAAATAATAAATTGAGGAATTTGTAAGTGGGTTCGGAAACCTAAAATCTTAAATAACAACTCCAATGATTTGAATCCTGATAGCCAGAATGTACTTACCAGTTGATCTTAGATGCTTTTACAATAATTGAATGAACTTTCCCAACCGGGTACCCTTAGCATATCAGATAATTATTTTTTTTGGTTTATATCTTCAGGTGTTGGAGCTTTTGAATTATCAGATAATCCTATTTTTAAAGTATCCAAAATATGGATATTTATTTTTAAAATATGGATTTATGCCTTAAAATATACTATAATCTATCCATAAATGTCAAACATTTTTCAAGATTTTAGAAGAGATTACCTAATCATAATTGATAATGTTCAGGTTTGATGACAGGCTACTTTTTCTTGACAACACTTTTGGCCTATGTTATATTACGGAATCATATTTAGATATAATTATAGAATGTCCATATTATGGATAATTGTACTGGATTTAATGTTATTATCCCTCCCAAAATTGGCTAAATGCCGTAACTCAGGTTATCTTTAATAAATAAATATAATTATTGATTGAAAATTTACTGTAATTTTACTTCTCTAGATTCAATCTGGTATCCAATACATCCGGTCTGAAACAATCTGTAAAACCTGAAAATTACTTCTTATTTCATTTAGCCATGAGGAGACGTCTTTATGAATCAAAGTTCCTTGACTCTTCCGGGAGTCGGTGACATCCTCATCGATCGAGCGAAGCCTGAGACTATCTTTCATATTGTAGCGCCAGTGTTACATTCAGCCGATATCACATTCGATAATTGCGAACAAACCTATTCTGATAAAGGTTATCCTGATGTAATTCATACTTCGTATTCCGATCCCCGCCATATTCCCGGTCTGTTTTAGGCTGGTTTTGAATTGTGCCGAATAACTAAAAAGAATAAAGACTTTTAAGAAGGGAGGAAATAATGATTACTGAGAGAGTTGCTAATTTTATTTATGAGATATCTCCAGATAAAATCCCGGCAGAATCTTTTGGTCTGGCGCGTTCGGCCATTTTGGATTTTGTCGGTGTAGCCCTGGCCGGGTCAAAGCAAAAAACCGGAGAAATTATATCCGAATATGTAAGACAAATACAGGGGGCTGCCTCTGCCGGAGTAATTGGAGCGGGCTTTAAAGCGCCTCCCCAATTAGCCGCCTTAGCTAACGGAACGATGGGGCATGCTCTGGATTATGACGATTTAAGTTTCGTTTATAATGCCCATCCGTCAGTGACGCTGGTTCCCGTAGTTTTAGCTCTGGGAGAAAGCCTGGGGTTAACTGGAAAGGAAGTCCTGATGGCTTATATCGTGGGTTTTGAAGTAGGGTCCTACGTCAGTTCACCGGTTGCCAACAGCCATTACCGGCAGGGGTGGCATTCCACCGGAACCGTAGGAGTTATTGGGGCTACAGCGGCGGCGGCCAGGCTATTGAAGTTGGATGTACAACAGACCAGATTGGCCTTTGGGATTGCCGTCTCGATGGCCAGTGGGGTAAGGCAAAATTTTGGCACTATGACGAAGCCTTTACATGCTGGGAATGCTGCAGCTAATGGAGTTGCTGCCTGTCTTCTGGCTAAACAAGGCTTTACCGCCAGCGACATTATCATTGAAGCAAAAAGTGGATATGCCCGAACACTCGGATGTAATGAAGAGATCGATTGGGATAAGGCTTCAGCTGGCCTTGGTAAAAAATTTATACTTACTAGAACGGCGCTTGGTTTTAAGCCCTATCCATCCTGCGGAGGAACCCTGGGAGTTCTGGACACCGCCATCTATCTGCGAAACAAATATAATATTAAGCCTTCCCAAATTGAGTCCATAACCCTTGGTGTTGGTCCGTTCGAGAACGGTAGCCTTATCCATAACCCGACGAAAGGATTGGAAGGTAAGTTCAGTATGGAATACTGCACCTGCCGGGCTATTCTTGATGGAAAATTTACCCTGCAGGATTTCACGGATGAACGGGTAAATCAACCTGAAGTCAGGAGTTTGATGCAGCGTACCAAGTGTGTCGAAAAGTATCCCATGGCCAGTATGGGAGCGGGATCCAGCGGGATGAATGCCCAATCGGTAACCATCAAGATGACAGATAATACTGAATACTTCCGGGAGACTCCGATGGAATCGGGAATGCCGGTAAGTCCGATGACCAAAGAACAATTCGAAGGGAAGTATCGGGATTGCGCCTCATTAACTTTAAAGCAAAATGATATAGAAGAATCTTTGGCTTTACTCAATAACTTTGAAAAATTGGATAACTTGGACAGACTAATGAAACTCGTATCCAAAACGTAACTTATTAGGAGGTTTATCGCTTTGTTAAGTTGCTATCGGATTTTGGATCTAACAGATGAGCGGGGTTACCTTTGCGGAAAGGTTTTTAGTGACCTTGGATCTGAGGTGATAAAGATCGAAAAACCGGGAGGAGACCCGGGACGCAGTCGCGGGCCATTTTTTCACGATATCGCTGATCCCGAAAAAAGCCTCTACTGGTTTGCCTTTAATACCAATAAGAAGAGCATTACCCTGGACATTGAAACCGAGGATGGCAAAGCCATATTTAAGAATCTGGTTAAGACAGTAGATGTAGTTATTGAATCCTACGACCCGGGTTT
>DEUU01000382.1 GCA_002362735.1 Dehalococcoidia bacterium UBA3254 | reverse complement strand
AGGGTTAACGCTGGCATGATAATATACAAAGGACCTCGCCAACCGGCGCTGGGTAACCATCCTAATTTCAATGAAAATATCAGGATAATTACAGGAGCAAACCAATATTCAGGAATTGCCACACCGGTTTGAGTAATAGTAGCAATCAGATTATCTAACCATTTTCCAGGATTTAAAGCTGAGAATACACCCAACGGCAAAGAAATAATAACTGCCAAAGCTAAAGCAACTATCGATAAAATTAATGTAACTTTCAATCCTCGAAATAATATTTCCCCAACTGGCGCCTGGCTTACGAATGATTTCCCCAGGTCGCCTTTGAAAATGCGTCCAAGCCAATTCAGATACTGAAAAAATAATGGACGGTCTAAACCCAATTCAGCTTTAACCGCTGCAACAACTTCAGGTGTTTGTTCCCGCTCACCAATTCTAGAACGCAAGATTGAACTGGTAGGATCGATCCCACTAATGTAAGGGTATAAAAATGCAATAACGGAAACCAGGATGAGCAAAAGTGGTAAGATCAAGAGACGGCGGATCATAAGAGAGTACATATAATTTATTTTCCTCTCTTTCCAATAGTCTGTAATTCATGTGAAATGTACTTGATATTACATTGGTTGATATAAGTGGCATCTTGCACGCCACCCACACAGCACTCAGAAAAAGAATATACCCCCGGTATCTCGCACATACGAGACATTCGATTCAAGGGGAAGCTTAAATTTCCGCTTCCAGCATAATCCAACCTGACATCGAACCATTGATTCTTCACTTATGTTATACCTTTTCTGAATTGATCAGGTTTTTAATATAGCACAGTGTGTCATTGAAGACATCAGACTTACAGAAGGTTTTCTCTTTTCCTTATCAGCGGATCGTTTTATCAAGATAAATAATTCTACTGGTCTTTGGTATACCACTAAAGGAAAAGAGATATCTGAATTTAATTATTTAAATATTATTTATCATCAAATCCCGATTAACGCAGGTAAACCTTTCAGATCTGGCAATTCTTTGTAAGGGCCATAATCTTCTTGATTGCCAGGACGATTATTTCGATTGATCCAAACGCGTTCCCACCCTAAACCATGGGCCGGCATAATGTCGTAATTGAATCCTTGAGCTACATGAAGGATATCACTTTTATCGCAACCTAATCGACGGAGAGCATAATAGAATATGGGTGTGGTTGGTTTATATGCGCGCGCTTGTTCAGCTGTGATGACATCATAAAAATTCACGTCCATATTGCGTACATTTTGAGCAATCATGTCATCTTCAGCATTGGAGATGATTACCAGCTTGCAATGTTGGCCAAGTTTATCTAAGATGGGTTTGGTATCCGGGAAAGGTCCCCAGGTGGGTACTGCAGCAACAAGCCGATCGCCATCTTTATTGGTATATCGAAGACCACATTGATCCATGGCTTTTTTAAAGCTGGTGCGTAATAAATCACTATAGCGCTGATATGGACCAAGGCATTCAAAATAACGAATATCTCTGAATACAATCAAAAAATCATGTAAATTGATTGTATTAGCGCGGTCGCCTAATATCTCTATGGTTGTTTTGGTTAATTGGAAATCGATAAGGGTTCCATAACAATCAAAGGTAATATATTTTGGTAGTTTCATATTTTCTCCATATCAATTTGATTGATAATTAAGCTGGCATGGCGAGGGGGACTATTTTGTAATACCGTTATTTTTTCTCTACCCACCATGCCAGCTAACCTGATTAATTTACATTCAGTTCTTCTTCCCGCTTATTGAATTACTGTGCTATGTCTAAATCGGCCGTTACCACAATTCGTTCAAGTGGATGAGTCTTGTAATTTAGAACATTGTTGCGAATACCATTAACGAACATCGTGTAATTTAACCATACATTAACACTTTGTTCATCAACAAGGATAGTCTGCAATTGCTTGTAAATATCGTATCGAGCATTGACATCAGTCATCGCGCGAGCCTGAGCCAAGAGTGAGTCAAAGTTTTCATCGCAGAATAAACTCATATTGAATGACCCTTTACAAGAATAATCCGAACTAAAGAACCCTTCAGGATCATAATTGTCGGTTACATGACTGCGAGAAATGATGAACATATCCTCTTTACCCGCCAAAACATCTGCTTCCATGGCATCATATTGAGCAACGCGGATTTCTACATTGATACCTATCTTACTGAGCATATTTTGTATAGCCACAGCGGATGTAGGCAGGTTTGCGCGAGTCGGATATGTCCAAAGACTGACAGTTAACTCTCCTTCTTTAATACCCGCTTCGGCTAATAATGCTTTGGCTTTTTCCGGATCGTAAGGATAACCTTTAAGCTCTGAATTTGTCCAAACTTCAGACGGCGCCATTGGGCCAACAGCTGGAGAACCAACGCCTTCCAGGGTTGCGAGCACGATGGCTTCTTTATCGATAGCATAGGAAACAGCCTGGCGAACTTTAACATCTTTAAAAGGCGCTTTGCTCGTATTCAGATACAAGGTTGTTGTTCGAGGAGTCTCCACCTTGAAGATGGTAAGGTTTTTATCCGCTTCGAGGACCGGGATTTGTGTAACAGGGATGTGGATGTCAATATCGATCTCCCCGGTTTGTAGCATTCCGGCGCGAACCTGGTCATCCGGTACATAAAGCACATCGATGGCATCCAGTTTTACCTGGCCGCCCCAGTAATTGGCATTCTTAACCAGGGAAAGACTTTGTTCGGGAACCTCTTTATCCAGGGTAAATGGACCAGTGCCGGTGCCAAAAGGATTGATTGGGCCGCTTTCAGCAGTGTAGGCAGAGGGAGCCATGATACCGGTATTGGGGGTAGTAAGGCGGTTCGGCAATAAGGTATCGATTGCTGCAGTTTTAATAATGACCGTATTATCATCCTTGGCTTCGATCGAGGTGAATGTATCAGCGGTAATCCCGCGCGGAGGTGTGGGCGAATTCTTGATGTAATTCAAGGCTTTAACCACAGCGGCAGCGTTGAGTGGTTCACCATTCTGGAAGGTCACGTCTTTTCTAATATTAAACTGCCAAGTAGTGTCATCGACCTGCTCCCATGATTCTGCAAGACAGGGAACCATTGTTCCGTCGAAATCAATCTTTACAAGAGTCTCGAGAACACCGATGTATGCCAATGAAAATGCATCATCGCCATCAATCATCCAGCCTCGCATTGGGTAATCTTCCGGGCCGAAGCCAATCGTAAGTTTTTTAGGTGTTGCCGAAGCTGATTCTGTTGCAACAGCCTCTGTTTGAGCTGCCACAGCTTCAGTTGCTGCGGGGGCAGACGTCTC
>DEUU01000098.1 GCA_002362735.1 Dehalococcoidia bacterium UBA3254 | reverse complement strand
CCGTAAAGGGAGAGTGATGAATCAACGTACCCCGGTGAGCTTCAACCACTCCGATACCTTCATCGGGAGTGGCTTTGGGAATGAAGCGGTAGCTGGGAGAAGTAATTTCCGGATCGCGACTGAGTTCGAGCATTCGTTCTGCGGCATAGAGGAGTTCGATCAACCGAGCCCAGTGAGTAGCTAAAGTATGATGGACACGCTTGTTGTTAAAAGTACTAAAATATTTTTGATATTCTTCCTGGGCCAGAGGGGTTGCCATTCCTACCGCAGCATTCAACCTGGCCAGCGGAGCTACCCGGAAGATACCGCTATCCGTCCCTTCTACAAAACCTTTCCATCCGACTTTCTTAAGGTAGGGGAACTTCATATAGCTCCAGGGTTCTACGTGTTCGGCGACCTGTTCCAGGTATTCCTCCGGGGCAAATTTGGCATATTCCTGGCCCTCCGCGTCGACGACTCTCAATTGCCCATCATAAAAATTAACCCTGTTATTGGTATCCACCATTCCCATATAATATGAGCGGTGGGTATACGCATCGCTGGTGATAAGGTCCAGATAAGCTTTATTCTGAAGCACGAGATCATTAAATACCTTTAAAGACAACCTGCCAAATTCAATATTTTCTCTGGCAATGGTCTCGATTTCTTTTCTTTCCTCTTCAGAAATACCTTTGCTAACTCCGCCGGGAAGTCCAAAACAGGGATGGACCGGGCGGCCACCGACCATTTGAATTACGTGATGATTCTTCTGGCGGGTTTTGATTACCTGGCCGGCCAGCTCCATGCCTACCTTGGAAATGACTCCCAGGATATTACGCTCCGCCACCGGAGCTTCTGGTCCCATAATAAAGTCAGGTCCCCCTAGAATATAAAAGTGAGTCGTATGATCAGTGACATAAAAAGCACTGTAAAGCAGTTCTCGTATTTTCTTAGCTGTTGCTGGAGGATCAATGTGAAAAAGGTCGTCCAGCGCTTTGGTAGCTGCCAGATGATGGGCTTCCGGGCAAACGCCGCAAATCCTCTGTGTGATCTGAGGCATATCTTCGGCTGGTCTTCCCTCAACGAATTTTTCAAAACCCCTTAACTCCGGAATTTGCACATAAGAGTTGGCTACTTCACCGGAATCGTTAAGAAAAATCTCTATTTTTGCATGACCCTCCAATCGGGTTACGGGGTCAATGGTAATTTTTTTCATTTAACTCTCGCCCTCCTGAGTAGAGAATCAGCCAGGCTGTAACGATAAAACGTGCCTGCCGGATCACGGATATCTTCAAGAATCCGGTTCGTTTCAACAGGGTCGTTTGAATCTATTACTGAAGCGACACTGCTGAGAAAATGAGCACCCTGATCGATGACGCCTTCCACCGGTCCATAGCAGCCGGTGCATGGCATGTTAGCCTGAGGACAGGGCGCCCCGCAACCGCCTCGCGTAGCGATTCCGGCGCAGAGTAGACCTTGCTCCAGAAGGCAGACATCTTTTTCTGGCAGCATTTCGTAGGTCCGATAAAACTTCTTAACTTTTTTGACATTTCGTAGCCGGGGACAATCCGTGCATACCGATTTGGGAGTGTGGCTGATTACGGTGCCTGCAGGAGGCATTTGTCCATTGATTATCGCCTCCAGTGCCAGCCACGTAGTGCGTTCTTCAGGCGGGCAGCCGGGTATGAAATAGTCAACGGGGACGACCTGGGCGAGAGTTTGGACTGTATCAAACAGCTCCGGTACCGTTAATTCACCCTCGGCAACGGAAGATATTACTTGCGGAATGGTTTTTTCTTTGTTGTCGGTCGACGGGGTTTCCAGATAAACCCGGTCCAGGATTTGCTTCTTATTATATAAATTAGCCAAACCGGGAATACCCCCTTCATAAGAGCAGGCACCGTAAGCGATCAGAATTTTAGATTTGGATCTGAGTAATTTGGCCATATGTTCCTGCTCGGAGCTGCGGATACCGCCGTTAAGCAAACAGATATCGATGCTTTTGTCATCCATAGCATCCACATCTTTATATTTGACATCTATAGCAACCGGCCAAAAGATGATATCGGCAAATTCGGTTAGTTTGAGAATTTTTTCCCCGATTTCCAGTTGCCCGATTTCGCATCCCCCGCAGCTGGCAGCCCAGTACAGAGCGATTTTAGGTTTAGGCATGGCTTCCTCCATTTCGGTTGCTGAAAGGACCCAGCTTGCGAATTTGTTCCGTCATTTCATCTACTACATGAGCGAATCGGTCACCTTCGGAGGCGGAAACCCATTCCAGTCTCAGTCTTTCTTCTTCTACCCCCATCTGGGCCAGAAGTTTTTTCAGCAATGGAATTCGTCTCTGGGTTTTGTAGTTGCCTTCAATATAGTGGCAGTCGCCGGGATGGCAGCCCAGCACCAGGACTCCATCAGCGCCCTGTTCGAAAGCTTTTAAAATAAAAGTAGGTTCAACCCGTCCAGAGCACATCACTCTGACTACCCTGACATTGGGAGCAAACTTCTTACGAGAAATCCCTGCCAGGTCGGCTCCGGCATACGAACACCAATTACAGAGTATACCAACAATTTTGGGTTCGAACTTACCGTCGGTCTGAGGCGGGATATTAGAACTAGTTTGTGTTTTAACTATCGTTTCTTCGCTCATTTAAACCAGAACCCCCTCAATCTCTGCCATGATCTGTTCAGAAGTGAAATGCTTGCCCCGGATGGCGTTACTTGGGCACGCAGCGACGCAGGTTCCGCAACCTTTGCAGATAGCTTCATTAACTTTAGATACCTTTTTCTTCTCATCAAATGTGATAGCTTTGTAAGGGCACAGTTCAACACATACTTTACAGCCGGAACAACGGTTCTCGTCGATAAATGCAGTAGCCGCTTCTACTTCTACCTTGCTAGCGCTGATTAAAGCCAGCGCACGAGCAGCTGCAGCAGAAGCCTGAGCTACCGTATCCGGGATATCTTTCGGTCCCTGGCAGCAGCCCACGACAAAAACACCATCAGTTGCAGTCGCCACGGGGTCCAGTTTAGGATGTTTCTCCAGGAAGAACCCATCCGCCTTCCGGCTGATCGAAAAGATGCGTGCTACTTCAGCAGCATCCTCCTGAGGCTCCAGGGCGCAACTTAAAATTACCATGTCTACTGGAATGCGCCTCTTGCGACGAAGAAGAGTATCCTCGACGCTGATTACAAGCTTACCATTTTCTTCAGGAGTCTCGGCTCGATTGGTAATTTCGCCCGCACGGCCTCGAAGGAAGTTGACGCCTTCATGCTGTAATCTTTCAAAAAATTCCTCATAGCCAGAACCGGGACAGCGCATATCAATGTACAACTGGTATACTTTGGCACCTGGGACTTTTTCGCGTAATAGATGCGCATATTTAAGGGAATACATACAGCAGACTCTTGAACAGTATTTATGATAATTTTCGTCGCGGCTGCCAACACAATGGAGAATTGCCACGCTTTCCGGCACCCGGCCGTCAGCCATAACCACTTTACCCGCAGTAGGACCCGAAGCATTTGAAATCCGTTCAAATTCCAGTCCAGTATAAACGTTGGGATATCGCTTGTAACCGTATTGATAAATAACCTCGGGATCAAACTGATGAAATCCGGTTGCCAGAATAATATTACCTACTTCAATCTCAGCAATTTCATCTTTCTGAGTAAAGTCGATAGCGCCCGTTTCGCAACCGGTCTGGTTCTTTTTGGGATTTCCTGTTTGGCAGAGACGGCAAATATTATCCTTTCCTTTGGCCAGACCTTTCAAGTGGGCGCAGTTTTCAACGTCGATAACAGCTTTGTTAGGAACTGCCTGAGGGAAAGCAATATAAATCGCTTTTCTCTTTCCCAGCCCTGCTTCGTATTCGCTGGAGATGTTCTGAGGACAAAGCACTGAACACCGATTACACCCGGTACATTTTTTGGCATCCACATATTTCGCTTTTTTCTTCACTTTGACTTTAAAATTGCCGACGTATCCGGAGACTTCCTGGACTTCGCTATAGGTGAGCAACTCAATATTCGGGTGTTGGCCAGCTTGAGTCATACGAGGAGTTAATATACAAGCTGAGCAGTCCAGAGTCGGAAAGGTCTTATCAAACTGGGCCATATGTCCGCCGATGCTGGGCGATCTCTCAACGAGGTATACTCTATGTCCGGCGGCGGCGACTTCAAGGGCGGCTTGAATGCCGGCCACTCCCCCACCTACC
Source organism: Dehalococcoidia bacterium UBA3254 (assembly GCA_002362735.1). Next base: position 1,548 of record DEUU01000098.1, on the reverse strand, counting down.
ACCAGGACGTTAGGATTGACAGTGACTTCTTTGGTTTCCAGAGGCTCGTGATAATAGACCCTTCTCACCGCTGCACTGACTAAAGCTTTCGCTTTTTCAGTCGCTTTTTGCTTATCCTCGTGAACCCAGGAGCAGTGTTCACGGATATTAGCCATTTCAAAAAGATATTGATTCAGACCGGCATCCTGAATCGCTCGCCGGAATGTGGGTTCGTGCATGCGCGGAGTACAGGATGCGACTACCACCCGGTTAAGACGGAAATTTTTTATATCGTCTTTTATTAAATTTTGCCCCGGATCAGAACACATATAGGTATAATCACGAGCAACCACAACCTTAGGAAGCGTTTTCGCATATTCTGAGACTTGAGAACAATCAACCGTACCTGCGATATTGCTTCCACAGTGGCAGATGTAAACTCCGATTCTTCTCTCTTCCATACTCACTCCTTAGAGAAACCTGGCTAAAACCTTATCTACGGGAACAATGCTGGTCTTCAAATCCAGCTCTTTCTCGCTTAAACCAAAAGCGATTCCCATTAATTGGGTGAAGTATATAATGGGGATATTAAAATGAGTGCCGTATTTTTTATTAACCATGGTCTGGTAGGCATCTACATTCATTTGGCAAAGCGGGCAGATGGTCACCAGACATTGAGCGCCGCCTGCGAGCGCTGAATCCAGCAATTTTTTGATCAGGTCCAGAGCGATAGATTCTTCAGAAAGAACCAGTGAACTTCCGCAGCAAGCGGCTTTCAATGGAAAGTCGGTCACTTCGGCTTTAAGACTCGTGATAAGTTTGTCGAGGGTCACCGGATTATCCGGGTGATCAAAGCCGGACCGTGGACGTACAATCTGACAACCGTAGTAGGGAGCTATCTTAAGACTACTCAGGTCTTTTTTAACTCGGGAGGCGATGGCCTCATATCCGATGTCATTCACCATTACGTCCAGCAAGTGGCGTACTTTTAAGGTCCCGTTATAGGTCAAGCCACCGGCGGCCAGAGCTTCGTCTACCTTGGCCTTGATTTCTGGGTGCTCATGCAAAACCCGATTGGCCTGATTCAGGATTACATAGCAAGAACTGCATGGGGTTACGATGTCAAATCCTCTCTTTTCCGCGATAGCCAGGTTACGGGCTGCCAGGCTTAACATTCCGAGTTCATCATAGGAACTGTAGGGAGATGAACCGCAGCAATTCCATTCTTCGATTTCAAAAAGCTCAACATCCAGGACCTTAGCGATCGCCATAGCGGATTTGCTGTATGCTTTACCACTGCCTTCAGCACAGCTGCATCCTGGATAATAGTTATAATATTTCACTGATCACCTCCAAGTGCTGCCGCCTTGTCCAGAATAGCCCGTATTTGTTTTTTTGCGGCTGGAGATACTTTAGGATTGCCAAAAACCAGACGTCTATGTGAAAGCAATCCCCAGGCTACCGGAAGGGCGCCCAACGCCCGAAACGGATTGGTCTGTAAGTAATAACGGACCATCAGGCTGAATTCAGCAATTCTGCCCAAATCATAAATGCTTTTGTTGAAATTTC
>DEUU01000436.1:511-5380 GCA_002362735.1 Dehalococcoidia bacterium UBA3254 | reverse complement strand
GTATTATACAATCCGTGTCACGTCCAGCGGCTTTGACTTTCATCATTATGTCCGCGAAATTTTGATCGAATTTGTTAATATCATCTGTTTCAATGTCGAAAACTGCCAGGAATTTCGGACGTTTATTGCCCTTAGGGTCGACATTTTCATAACGAGTTGCCGAGATAACTCCCGGTACAGACAAAACGTCAGGGACATGGACTTCATTGTAAAATTTGTTCATTTCTGCTTCTCGCGACGGGTCAGAACAATCTCCAAGTGCTAGAAATACGTATCTGGCCATTAAAACTCTCCTTCATTAGATATTATTTGCTTAACGCTTCTTTAATTTTAATTTGCAGAGACTAAATTCCGTGATTGATAAAAGCTATTATATCATCTTATTCGGGCCATCAGATAGAGACAATCGTGAACGCAGATAGATAACGATAGTAAAAATAAAAGACTTTTAACTATTTGAAGTGTAGTTCAAGCCTTTTCAATTTTGTAATATGATTGTAACAATTCAGTAATATTATTAATAAAGTCCTAAGGATCACAATTCAGAGATAGTTTAGATCTGCTTATTCCTTAATTTCGGGGTTAGATCCTCCTGGGGCGGGGGACTAGCTGGCGGCGGGTTTCGGGGCGAGTACTCTGAAACCCGCCCGATTTTGTAAATGGTTGAAATATTACAAAAAAACAAAAATATATTCTGGGAAAATATTGTTTTAAAGAAATATGTACGTAACATAGGCATGGTAAATTGAAAACATAGTGGGTTTATAGCTTGCCCCAGCAGTAAAGATAGAATCGCTAATATTGGGAGGAGATGTTACAATGCAGCATTCAAACGGAAACGATATGACAGCCACGGTCGATATTTATGGGAGCAACGTATTTAATGATTCGGTCATGCGTCAGACATTGCCTAAGGAGACCTATAAATCCTTCAGACAAACAGTTGAAAATGGAACTCCTCTGGACCCGCAGGTTGCAGAAGTTGTGGCTTCTGTAATGAAGGACTGGGCAATTGCCAAGGGCGCAACTCATTTTACTCACTGGTTCCAGCCCATGACCAGCATCACTGCTGAAAAGCACGATTCCTTTATTTCACCCACCGCTGATGGACGTGTGATAATGGAGTTCTCTGGAAAAGAGCTGATTAAGGGCGAACCGGATGCTTCCTCGTTTCCGTCCGGCGGTCTGCGGGCTACATTCGAAGCACGCGGATATACTGCCTGGGACTACACTTCACCGGCTTTTGTCAAGGACAAAAGTCTCTATATTCCCACTGCCTTCGCCTCTTATACCGGTGAAGCGCTCGACAAAAAGACCCCATTACTGCGCTCGATGGATGCCCTGAACAAACAAGCCCTCCGAATCCTCAGTGTCCTGGGTAATAAAATTTCCAAGCGGGTCACAACCACTGTCGGCCCCGAGCAGGAATATTTTATTATTGATAAAAAGCTTTTCGACCTGCGTCAGGACCTCATTCTGACCGGTCGAACGCTTTTCGGCGCCAAACCCCCGAAGGGGCAGGAACTGGAAGACCATTACTTCGGCCAGCTTAAAGATCGAATCGCAGCTTTTATGTCCGATGTGGATATGGAGCTCTGGAAGCTGGGTGTCGCTGCCAAGACCAAGCATAATGAAGTCGCCCCAGCTCAGCATGAACTGGCCCCGATCTTCTCTACCACCAATATCGCCGCTGATCACAACCAGCTGACGATGGAGACTATGAGAAAAGTTGCTTTGCGCCATGGGTTGGTCTGCTTACTTCACGAAAAGCCTTTTGCCGGAATTAACGGTTCCGGAAAGCACAATAACTGGTCTATGTCCACCGATGACGGGCAGAACCTGCTTGATCCCGGCAAGACTCCGCATGAAAACATCCAGTTCCTGGTCTTCTTGAGTGCAGTTATGAAAGCTGTCGATGAATATGCTGATTTACTGCGGGCCTCCGCTGCCAGTCCAGGCAATGACCATCGCCTGGGCGCTAACGAAGCTCCGCCGGCAATTGTCTCGATCTTCCTTGGAGAGCAGTTGACAGGTATCCTGGCCCAGATTGAAGCAGGTGTTACTACCACGAGCAAGTCCGGTGGCACCATGCACCTGGGCGCCAGTTCGCTGCCCACGCTGCCTAAAGATTCCACTGACCGCAACCGTACCTCTCCTTTTGCTTTCACCGGCAATAAATTCGAGTTCCGCATGGTCGGTTCAATGCAATCTATTTCCGGCGCTAACTTTGTTCTTAACACCATCGTGGCCGAGAGCCTTTGCCAGTTTGCTAATAGGCTCGAAAAGGCTGCTAATGTTCAGAAAGAGATTAACGCGATTATTCTGGAAACTATCCAGAAACATAAACGGATCATCTTCAATGGTAACAATTATGCTGAAGAATGGATTGTTGAGGCTAAGGAGCGCGGCCTCCCAAACATCCAGAACACCGTCGATGCTATTGGCGCGATTCGCGAAGAAAAGAATCTCGCCCTGATGGAAAAGCATGGCGTCCTCTCTCGCGTCGAAATGGAATCTCGGTGTGAGATTAATTATGAGATCTATATCAAGACGGTCAACATTGAAGCTTTGACCATGATTGAAATAGCCAGGCGCCAGATTCTTCCCGCTGTTATCGGATACAGGGCCGATTTAGCTTCTTCAATCGGTAGTGTTCTGGCAGTTGACGGTAATGCGGATGTGGAGAAATCTTTATTTGACCAGATCAGCGCATCATTAAAGTCTTTTAATGCCAACCTTGCCATACTTGAAAAGAACCTCAAAATCGCAGCCAGCAAGCATGGCGATAACAAAGCACAGGCTGTTGCCTATCGCGACCTGGTCTTCAAGACGATGGGCGAACTGCGCCAGGATGCCGATATGCTTGAGACCATAGTTGATGCTGAATACTGGCCGATGCCGACATACTCCAAATTGTTGTTCAATATCTAAAGTCGGTCGCTTCATCAGTCATTTAACCAATATTAAGGGGAGTTATCACACTCCCCTTTTTATTTTTATATCCGTTCAGGATAAATAACTTTATTTAGCCCGAAAAAGCCAGGAGCTTACGATAACGTCAGTTCTGGCTGCCTTTCACATTTATCCATATATGTAAGGTTTCTTGCGGAATGGATTTTCCGTCTTCAAATAACAAAAACTCCACTTTCTGGCTATTGCCTATATGGCTGGGAGCGAATCCAACCTCTCCTTCCCATTTCCCACCTTGCATTAGTTCAATTCCCTCTAATCTATCAAAGCTTTGACCTGCATAGCTCATATTGGCTAGCTGATTGTCTATTTTTAAGGATATCGAATAAATAGTTTTCGTTTGTTGATTATTGATAATACCCAGAGTAATCCAGCCGAGTTTATCAGAATTATTAAATATTCCGGCATAACCAACTCCTGTAATTTGAGTATCGGTCAAAATGAAGTCAGTGGGATAATTCTCAGCCTTTCCATTAGTACTCAGAAGATAAAACTCTGTAAACTTTTCCCCTGTTTTTGCAGAAACTAAAGAATAACCGATTGTTCCAACCGTTCCTAAAATAGTTATTGCCAGAATAACAGCTAGCATCTTATTAATAAATGTACTTTCAAATCCGGGTAACCTCAGGTGGAAAGCATGTATAAACCATAGCCTTTCGTGTGTCTGGGACTGTCTGAAAAAAGCTATGGCAGAGGAAAGAATAACGAAGGCTGAGAGAGAAAAGAGAACAGGTTCCAGCCTGATACCCCACGGAGTATAGTTTAAGCCAAGACCGATCAAAGCATCTACTGCAAGGCTCAAGCCAAAACTGACGATGACCTTCTCGACAACACCTATTATTTTGCTTCCAGTGAACAAAGCTAAAACCAACATATATCCTGGGAAAAATAAGAAAAAAGGTATTCCCAGAATAATGCGTACTGAATGGAGGGGAATAAAAACGATAGCCAAAATTAGTAAGATAGTTAAAGCGTCAATGAACAGGATTTCATTAAATAACTTGATTTTCAAACTATTTCCTTCAGTATTAGCTGAATACGCTTGATCATTGTATTTTGAGTCTTAAAAAAGGTTCTAATCAGATTTTATTCTAATTTGGGGAATATTCTAAACTTAACCTGACTACATTTTAAATTTATACCCGTCCTATAAGGCCAGATACTAAGTTACAGATGGAATCTTCTCCTAATGTAATTTAAACAGGTTATTATGGTCGTCTGGGTTACTTTTCCCTGGAAAACAAAAAATATTTTTATTGATTTGTTTTGTTTAAGATACGGGGTTTAACCAGCGTTTTCAGTTAGTTCTTCTATATTGTTTCTTTGTCTTTTGTTTAGTGAATATCCCACGGTTTATTAGCAATGTACTTGATTTTTTATTTATTTATATGTGGGATAATTTTTTAGGTATTAGTAAAAATTTCATGATTCATGTTGTCCTTATACCATGTAAATCCACAGCTTTTTAACATTTAAATTTACAAATCTATAAATCAAGGATTGAAAAAATGTGTGGGGTTGTCGGCATAATCGGTAATCAAGAGGCCGCCTCAAATATATTTGATTCCCTAAAAAAGCTGGAATATAGAGGCTATGATTCTGCAGGGATAGCCACCTGTATTAACAACCACATCGAAGTCCGTAAAGGTGTAGGTAAACTGGCTGAAGTAGAGAAGGCCTATCGTCTAAGCACCCTGCCTGGCACAGTTGGAATCGGTCATGTTCGGTGGGCCACACATGGCCATGTCACTCTTGAGAATGCTCATCCTCACTTCGATTGTTCTCATCGGATTGCTATTGTTCATAACGGCATTATTGAGAATTATCAGGATCTCCGTGAATCTTGTAGTCTGCGACATAAATTCACCTCTGAAACAGATACCGAAGTGATCCCCCATC
>DEUU01000436.1:0-272 GCA_002362735.1 Dehalococcoidia bacterium UBA3254 | reverse complement strand
CCTCTGAAACAGATACCGAAGTGATTGCCCACTTGATAGAAGAGCAGATGCAGCAGGATCTTCCGTTAGAGAGAGCGGTTTACAATGTTACCAAACAACTTAAGGGATCTTATGCCCTCCTGGTTATTTGTAGCAACGAAAAGAATAAAATAGTAGGAGCTCGTCGGGATAGTCCGTTGATTATCGGAGCCGGGGAAAATATAAAATATTTAGCCACTGATATCCTCTGCTTTATCCCTCACACGGATCATACTATTGATGTGGATGGCTCT
>DEUU01000312.1:10580-12957 GCA_002362735.1 Dehalococcoidia bacterium UBA3254 | reverse complement strand
TGAGTCACAGAATAAGTGAGCCTCTGAGTCTGTTTGAAGAGATTGGAACGTGCTTGTACCATCCTTTCTGCGAAATTATTATCACTCATTTGTTCAGCATACCGTTGCATCTTGTCTAAGCTTACATCCTTACGCAGATAATGCTCAATATCCGGGATTGACTTTAGCTTTTCAAAGGGAGTATTGATTTTGCTGTAAGGATACTTCTTTTGCACCCTACCTTTCTTATCAATCGCTTCCACAGGAAAGAAGCAAGGCCGGTGAAAATTGATATAGGGATTTAGATAGTATTGATGGTATTTGTTAAGCAAACCGGCGGCAGCCTGGGGAATATGGGTATATCCCAGATTCTTGCGTATCACTGAGCCATTCTTGCTCTCCACCAGACCGTTATCATCCGGATGACGGGGGTCGAGAGCGGGTGAATCGAATCAATATTTTGTTCAAATTATGGAGCACGACCAAAATGCTGGGAAATCATGGTTCCATTTTCTGAAACAACGACGGTCTTCATTTTATTTTTAGTACATATTTAGGTTTACTATTTTCGAGATATATTTTGACACTAACCTCTTTGCCTTCTGCCAGGTTTTTTTCTGTCTCGTCACATAATTTTTGTAATTCGGGAGATTCTAGAAAAGCGTATAAAATCTCATATTTTTCCTGGAGTTTAGAAGACTCTTTTTCATCCTCAAACAAAGCTCTCATGGAATTAAATAACTTTTCTTCTGCCAGACATTTGATACATCTGCCTGCTACATCGCTCGTGGAATAGCACGGCTTAAGCTCTATCGACTCCATTGATTACTGCTCCATTTATTTTATGACCGCAACAGTGTCCCGGCGTAGAACAACCATGACCAGGGCTGCCGCAACAGGAATGGTCGGAGGGTTCACTTCTTCCCATGGAAATGTCGGCTGGTTTGAAAATGGTAACTTCTGGTAAATAGCCGATACGTCTGCATTAAAACGGTCGCGACATCTAATTACTCCTGAATTATGAGCATATGTTCATTATTTATGCTAACTCGCAAATGTGGAATTGTCAAAATCGGAATATTTCCTGTTCGAATTGCACGCGGTTTCTGGATACGGCCGAGATAAACAACTTATATTATCAATTAATTCGCTTCTCGGCGATTAAGGCCGCCCCCAGGGCATTAACAAGTTGAGGTTGAGAAGGTACCAGCAAGCGGAGCCCCAGCTTCTCGAGTCTCTTAATAAGGCCTGCATTAAGGGCGCCCCCTCCGCTGATAGCACACGGTTCCTCTATTCGGATCTTACTAATCAATGAAAAAATTCTCTCAACGAAAGCTTGATGTACTCCAGCCAGGATATCTTCTTTAGGAATACCTTCGGAGATTCTGGAAATGACTTCCGATTCCCCGAAAACGGCGCATCCGGTGGTTAAAGTAGCCGGATTTTGGGACTGTAGAGAAAGGGGACCGATCTCTTTAAGATCGATTTGCATTACATTGGCGATAATTCTAAGGAAATATCCGCTCCCGCTCATACAGGTCTCGTTGGCAGCATAGTCTATTACCATACCATTCTCATTAAGCTTGATTACCTGGCTGGACTGTTCCTGGATATCGATGACGGTCCTGGCGGAAGGGAAAATAAAATTGATTCCTTTCGCACAGGACTGGATGTCAGATACTTGCAGATTGCTGAAGGGTATAATGCCGGCACCGTGACCGGTGGTCGCAATCCAGACCATATGTTCTGTCAGGCCTGCCTCAGCAAGAAGCTCATCTTTCAGCTTTTGCGCCAGCATTCGGTAATTTACTCCGGACGGCATTATCCGGCTGGCGATAATCCTGCCATTCTTAATGATGACGCCTTTGCTGGTTCCCGATCCGATATCAATGCCGATAGTCAAAGTCATATTCAAAATACTTCAAGAAAAGAATTTGGCTTCACCTATAAGGCGCTCTGCTCTAAGCACATTCTTTCCCTGGGCAAGCGCCTTAAATACAATTTCTTTCGCCAGCAAAGCCGCACCGAGAGCCCCACTAAGCAAGGGCTCTTCAGGTACCATAATCTGGCAACCCAATCTGTCTTCCATGGCTTTTACAACTCCGATATTCTTCGCCACACCTCCCGTAAGGATTACATCCGCTCCTATATTAAATTTGTTCACCATCCGGGCCACCCTGCTGGCAATGGCATCATGAATACCGGCGATAATATCTTCCAGTTCCATTCCTTCCGAAAGACGCATAACTACTTCTTGCTTGGCAAAAATCGTGCAGGTGCTGCTGATAGAGACCTTGTGGGCGGCTCTGAGGGAAATTTCCCCTAACTCCTCTACCTTGAGACCGAGAGTACCGGAAATAACCTCCAGAAACCTTCCTGTTCCGGCAGCGCATTTATC
>DEUU01000312.1:0-10274 GCA_002362735.1 Dehalococcoidia bacterium UBA3254 | reverse complement strand
GGGAGGCCTTTCGAGTCCTGCCCGCCAATATCGATAGCGAGTCTGACATTGGGAAAGCAGCTAAATATGCCCCGGGTATGGCATGTCAGTTCGGTAATGTGCCGCTCGGCGAAAGGGACCGTCATGCGTCCGTAACCGGTAGACACTATAAAAGATAAATCCCCAAAGGACAATCCTGCCAGGCGAAGCGCCTCCTCCATCACTTTATATGCCAGACGGCGGTGCTCAGCCCCGGTATGATGAATCACACTGGCACAAACCCTCTCATTCCTGTCTATTATGACAGTCTTGGTCATTGTGGAACCAAGGTCTATCCCGGCGAAATATCCATCAGCTGTCATTTCGTCGCTTTATAGCTGGCTTTGTTGAGCATTATCTCTTTAAATACTTCCAGTTTTTTCTTATATTCCTCGTAATGAAAATAGCGAGGGTCGTAATTTTCCCACTCCAATAATAAAACCGGAATGCCGACCTCTTTTTCGACAGCCTCCTTGACTAACAGGGCATCGCCGACAACGGTCCGGCAACCCGAGTGATACCGATCAAAAACGCCGTCTACCTTGAGCTGTTTACACCTTTCGATAATCAGGGGGACCCTTTGCGCGGTGCAGGTGAAAGGAGATCCCTGTAAAGTTAAGGCCAACACCGTATCCGGATTCCGGGGTATTTCCGGATAAGGAATACCAAAGCTGAAATCAATCGCCACCACAGCGATGCCTGATTCATTTATAAGATGCTCCAGCCTGGGGTCGGCATGTTGGGCAGGACACATGGCGACGATTCTGGGAGAACCCTTAGGCAATACTCCAATACCTTTATTGATTCTTTCCTGCAATTCTTCACATAGAGTATTGATAGCATCGGTGGCTTCTTGCAGACCACTAATGCTCAAAGTCAATGAGTTCAAACAGGTCCAGAGGTTTTCATGGGTAGGGCTAAGCGGCAAGGGGTCGCTGGAAACCAGCAGTTTCCGCATCCTGCCCAGAGCCGCATCCATTTTCTTTCTTGCTTCCAGTACATCTCTAAGCATTTTATCGGTAATTTCAAAACCTACTGTTTCCTTAATCCTCTCAAACATTTTTTTCAGGCTTTTAGCTTCGAATTCAACGATTCTCTTTGAGGCGGCTGCATATTCCCTGGACTCTCTATCCTGACAGGCTTCAAAGAAGTATACCGGAATGTCATAAATCTCGTGTAATATATCAAAAGTTTTAGGGGCTGTCTCGCATAAAGAGCCCGATGTTACCATCAGGTCAGGTTTGGGGAATAAATCAAGAGCGAATGCCCCTGCAATTACTTTGACATTACCACAATGTGCCACCGCTCCGGCTTTCAGCCATTTTTTCTCTGCAGCTTCCAGTACAGTGACTGTCTTGTCAAATAGACAGCCTGTAATCATCATGAATGCCCAATAGTGATTGGCTGAATATACTTCAGGAGACCCGGACATAACTGCCGCACCTATTACCTCAAAGTACGGCGCCATAAATCCATATATCAGCCTGGTTTTACCTTCATCTCTGGCAAGTATAGAATCGACGAATTCCCGCATACACAAACGGAAAATCTTCCTGACACCATAGAGCTCTGTGTCGTAATACCGGTGGATCCGCTGCTTGCCCAGCTCTATATCTCCGGCAGTAATCCCCATTCGCTTAAATGCCTTTTCCACCCTTGGGAATTCTTTTTGGATTTCCGCATCCTCGTAGCCGCACAGTTTCAGGAGTTCAATCATTTTTACAGTACCCCCCTGACCATCTCCATAAAAGCTTCAATTCGAGTTTTCATTTGGGCATTATCAGATGTGCTGTAATCCGACTCCAAAATAAGCATCGGGATATTCCGTTTCTCTAACTCCCGGGCAAAATAATATGATTCTGAATCATAGGTCTCGCAGTATAATAGTTCATACCAGATTACGCCTGAGACATTGAAATCCTGGATCAATTGAAGGTCAAAATCAAACCTTTTTTTCGTGGAGTTTCTCATAAAGGCAGCAGGGATTCTATCGATCAGGTATCCCCTGGCCAAAGAGCGGATCAAGTCCCCTTCATTCTGGATGGTATTCCAGTAATACCGCGTTCCCTCATAGAGCTCTTCGATAACAATCTTACCGCCCGCTGCCTGAACTAATTCCAAAATCCGGTAATCTCCGTAACCGAGGTTAGGTCCCACCAGTAATATTTTGGGAGAGTCGTTCCCGGCATTCGTTTTTTTATTGATAAGCTCTTGATAGACTGAGTCCAGCACATCCACCATGAAAGCCGGGTCGGCATAAAACGAAGCGTGATTTAATTTGATGAAGTCCAGAGCACTAAGCGAATCCGGAGAGGTCGAACGAATCAGGCTAATTTTTTTGAATAGCTCTCTCATTTGATTATAGAGGGTAATGGCACGACTCAGCTTGTCATCCGTAATATTGTTTCCGGTAAATGCCTGAAGTCTATCCTTTAAGACTCTTAGCCGGTCAGCATAATATTCCAATTCAAAATCGAAATTACATTGCTGCGGTATTCCCAGCTTAAAAATCTCCAGACTATCCTGATATTCCCAGACCTCAGCCACCTTTTTCAGGTGCTGGCAGGTAATCGGCGCCACGAGCATATCCAGCATGGTATAATAGGGATTGGTCTTAATTAATCTTTCCCCAATCTGGGCCCGGGCGAACGGGCAAATCAGACGCGGCACTAAGGATAGCCCGGCTTCACTGGAAGCGGCGTTTCCTCCGTGGGTCAGACAGACAGGGATAGCCCCGGAAGCATAAATTAATTCCTCCGGAACATAGTTCCCTGGCAGGTAACCTATCAGCTTAATCCCTTTTTCCCGGGCTTCCTTTATCTTTTCCGGTCGGTCTCTCAAATGAGCTGCCAGACGTTTTTCTTCCATGGTTAGCCTCGCTTTATATGCATTTTCAGTCTAATTTGAAAAATACCCGATTTTCGGCTTTCTATACCTGAAGATGTTAAGCAAAAATGCATCTACCTACGTATAAGTATTTCTAATGCTTAATCAGTATATCTTGATAACTTTCAAACTACAATACTGAATGGCCATGCGACTGAAACTGAAAAAGTTATAACTAAGCCTCAGAAAAATCCAGACGGGTGCCAGCTTTATTGAAGATAAAATTCTCTCCAAACTCCTGCGCCAGAACGCTGATTACCGGTAAATCCGTACAATGGCACAATCCCACTTTTTGTACCCCCAGTTCCCTGAGCGCTGCAATGCTTTGAAAGAGCCGCTCGTCAGTAGCGCCGATAAGATGAGACCCTCCAATCACCGCCTTTATTTCAGTAATCCCGGTAATTTTCTGAGCATGATATATAGTATTGATCATGCCCCGGTGAGCACAGCCCAGGATAACCACCAATCCCTGTTCCGTTTTTACGATAACAGCCTGATCGTCCAGTACCGGGTCCGGCTGGAATTCGGAATCCTGTTTGATAAAAAGAAACGGATCAATTGTTTCATAATCGGTTACCATGGGGACTTCACCTGTAGTCCAAATGTTATCACTTATTTTGACTGGCTTTTTAGTCAACTCGAACCGGGCGCCCAGGTTCTCTAATTCTTCTCTCTGGAAAGGAATTCCAATATACTTGTCAGGTTTACCTTTTCTCCGGGAGTATTTGGTTTGCCAGACATCCGGATGAGCCACGATTTCTACTTCTTTTTTCATGCGTTTCAAGACTTCACGCAGTCCACCGGTATGATCGTAATGCCCGTGGCTTAAGACAATCTTATCTACTTTTGGAAAGTCTATTCCTAAAGAATCGGCATTATATACGGCTGAGATAGTGGTCCCTGTATCCAGAAGTATGTTGGCTGTATCTGTTTCTATAAGGACGCTTAATCCCCATTCCCCTAAGAAATCACCCATTCCAGCGGTGTTTTCACTCAAAGTCGTAATACTGAATGCCATCTTCTTCTCCTTGATGAAATTCCTTTAAGCATTTCAATTCTTTTAATGTGAGGGGATTTTTATTATTTCAATTTCATAACCGCTTCTTCGGCAGCATTGACAAGCTGGTAGGCGATAGGGGAAGCACAGAGCATTGGATGCGTTCCCATCTGGAACAGGGACACTTCATAGGCTGTCATCCGGTGCTGGATGCAAGCACTGATCACATTGGTCATTTCACCTACGCCGGCACCTCCGGAAGATTCTCCGCCCAGTATTACTCCATTCTCTTTGGAGAATATTAGTTTTACCGCAGTTGGCACGGCTCCCGGCATGCCTCCGGGATGCTTGCTGGGCGCTTTGGCCAGACCAATGACCATGTTATATCCTTCCTCTTTAGCTTGTCTCTCAGTCAGCCCGGCGGCTCCTATAGCCAGATCTCCAATTTGGGTAGAAAAAACCCCCAGGGTACCTAAACCCGAGTAACGTGTTTCAAAAAGATTAGCAGCCGTCAGTCTAGCTTCGCTGGTAGCTACGGAAGCCAGCCAGGTCTTAACCGGACGTCCGCTGAAATAAGAAACCTTAAGCGCACAGTCCCCACAGGCCAGAATATCCTTGTCCTCCCTTACTTTCATATAACGGTCTACTACTATCCCACCCGTATTGGCGCTGATCTGCAGCCCTGCGTCTCTGGCCAGCTTCGTTTCAGGTACGATTCCAATGCTCACAATCACTACGTCTGCCTTGATTTGCTGTCCGTTTTCTAATTGAATAGAACTCACTTTTTGCTCTCCCAGAATACTGACGACGGTCTGGTTAGCGATAATCTTGATTCCCCTGATGGTAAGGACTGACTCTGCTTCAGTACAAAACTCATCATCGAAAGCCAGCTGCAGGCAGTGGGGTAGTTTTTCAATAATGGTTACCTGTTTATCCTTGATTTTCTGGCATTCATCCGCAAACTCTGCCCCGATAAAGCCTCCCCCGATAATCACGATATCCCTGGCTTGATTAATCTTCTCCAGCATACCTTGAAGATAGGCGACATCTTTTTTAATGATGAAGACATTTTCTTTTTCGATGCCGGGAATGGGTAGAACGGCAGGCAGAGAACCCGTAGCGATAATCAGTTTATCATAACCGATTTCTTTCCCGTTTTCGGTATAGATGATTTTCTTTTCCCGATCGATTTTTCTGGCCGGATCGATAACCAGATTAACCTGTCTGTCAGTTAACATAGAATCCGCAATCAGATTCTTCTGGGGACTGCCCAGAGTGCCGAAGATATAGGGGATGCCGCAGGGGACCAGCACCTGCTTCTCCTGACGGATTACAGTGACCGTTTTCCCGGGATTGCGCCGCCTGCAGCTGGTGGCTGCCGTCACTCCTGCCGCACTGCCTCCAATAATCACTACGTCTGATTTTTCCATTTAATTTCCCTCCTGTATTTTATCTCCAATTAAATATTTATCACAGAAGTTCATCTGGACGCATTGTACATCCAGGTTAAAATTATTTTGCTTGCCAGTTAGTTTGTAACGATTATCTGGGATAACGAAGTTTTTTCTGTTGTTTTAAAATACCATTATTGATTTACTCTCCTGGAGATTATTGGCTTGTTTTGATCGAGAGTCTTTCAGATAATGTCCATATTAATTCTTGTGTCTAGTGATCGCAAGTATTACCACCGGTTTCCAACACCCCGTTCAAATGGCTCAAAACAGCCTTTTCCGGATCATCCTCCATCGCTCCCATAATGACTTCGACATTATTTTGCTGAAACAAATCCTGAGCATGGGCGCCCATACCGCCGGCGATTACTCGATTCACTCCCTGCCGGGCGAGCCAGGGAGGGAGAAGCCCGGGTTGATGCGGCGGAGGAGTAACCATATTCTTGCCTACAATTCCTTTCCTGGTTTCATCAACGTCGATCAAAGCAAATTGCTCACAATGCCCAAAGTGCGGACAAACTTTACCCCCGCTAACGGGGACAGCATACTTCAACATTAAATCATTTCCTCCAATTTTTCTTATTCAAATTTTATTGACTAACAACAAAAATAAATCGGTTCTTCGCAATACTAATGCGAAGTAAATAATCTTAATTCATCATTACGCATACGCTGTGGACTACCTTTAAGTGGTTTTCCTCACAAAAGGCGATTGCAGTCTCGTTTTCTGAACCGGGCTGAAGCCAGATCCGCTCTAATCCCAGTTCTTTACACTGCTTGAGAGTTTCCTCGGTTACTTTAGGTGGAACCACAAAATCTACCACGTCCACCTTAACCGGAATTTCTGCCAGGCCGGCATAGCATTTAAGGCCTTACAATTCTGTGAGTTTGGGATTGACCGGATATACCTCGTAACCTCGTTTTTGTAAATTCTTGACGATCTGATTACCATACTTTTGTGGATTATCCGTAGCGACAACTACGGCGAACCGCTTTTGCGCCATGAATTCCTTGATCAGTTCTTGCACTTTAACTTTTCCTTGATAGCGGTGGATCCCCAGAAATTTATTATTTATATACAGGCCAAATGCATCATTCCCTGACTTTTTCTTTAAGTGATTTACAGACTCTGTCCCAGAGTTTCTCAATTTCCTGACTCACTTCACCATTAGAGAATTCCACTACTGGCACCCCTTTCATCATAGCTTCTGTGACCACATTATCAAAGGGGATTCTGGCAGCTACCTCGATCTTTTCATCTCTACAATAATTTTCGATCTGGTGGGTATTTTCTTCATTCAGGTCGTACTTATTGATACAGGCCAGGGCCGGAACTTCAAAATGACGGCATACTCCCAGCACTCTTTCCAGATCGTGAATTCCTGAGAGTGTTGGCTCGGTTACCAGTACTGCCAGATTAGTCCCGGACAGGGAAGAAATGACCGGGCAGCCTATTCCTGGTGGTCCATCGCTGATGATATAATCCAGGTTATTCTTTTCGGCAAGATGCCGGGCTTCTTTACGGACAGTGGCTACCAGTTTACCGGAATTTTCCTGGGCACTCCCCAGTTTGGCATGGATCAGATATCCATAGATAGTGTTCGATACGAACCAGTATCCTGCCAGATTATTCTCCATAGTAATAGCCTTTACCGGACAGACCTGAGAACAAAAACCGCAACCTTCGCAGGATACAGGATCCACCCGGTGGTCTTGAATGGCTTTAAAGCGGCATAGACTGCCGCATAAATCACACTGGATACACTTCGCGGGATCAATCACCGCGGTCTGCCCACTCCAGAACTCCCGGTCATTCTGGTGAGTGGGCTGAAGTATCAGGTGCAGATCGGCAGCATCCACATCGCAGTCCACCAGCACTTTGTTATGACTCAAAGCAGCGAACGACCCCACGATACTGGTCTTGCCGGTTCCGCCCTTACCGCTTAATACTACCACTTCTTTCATGGACAATCTCCTGTATCTTTTTATATAGTTTCCGGAAGCTATCTTCCCACTCCGGCAATCCCTTCACCAGAGTTACTCCTCTGGAGTAAAACCGGGCAATTTCCATATCCAGTGGAATCTTCAGAAGGATAGGGATCTCTTCATCCAGACAATATTCTTCCACTTCTTTTTCACTGTTTGTATCGCGATTAATCACTACCCCGCAGGGTATTTTTAATTCCTTAATTGTTTCTACCGCCAGAGTTAAATCATTAAGCCCGAAGGGTGTGGGCTCGGTCACCAGCAGACAAAAATCACTGTTTTTTACCGCTGTAATTACCGGGCAGGATGTCCCCGGAGGTGAATCGATAATCGTTATCCCATCATCCCTGGCATAGCTCTTTACCTGGCGGATCACCGGTGGAGCCATGGCTTCCCCCACATTCAGTTTCCCCTGCACGAAGTCAATTCCTTCGGCCTGGCCAGATTCGATGAATCCGGTTACCCGGGGCTGCTCCCGGATGGCTTTTTGCGGACAAAGATAGCTGCAGGCTCCGCAGCCGTGGCAAAGCTGATCGAAGGTCATTACCTGCTTACCCCAGACCGCAATAGCCTTATAAAAGCAAACTTGAGCACATTTACCGCAGAAATTACATTTCCCGGTATCAATTTCGGGTACCGGAATCGAGACTGGCTCCTGTTGCGTAATGATCGGATTCAGAAAGAGATAATCATTGGGCTCCTCAACATCGCAATCGAGAAGCATTACTTTATGAGTCTTTTTCAGGGATAAAGCCAGGCTGGTTGCAATTAAAGTCTTACCCGTTCCACCTTTACCGCTGGCGATAGAAATAATCATGTTAACCTCTTACCAATTTAGTTCTGCATTTGGGACAGCTTTGATTAAAGCAAGGAACTCCCTGCTTGTGAGGTACCCTTTCTCCGCAGTTGGGACACACGCAGCTACCGTCTGGTCCGGATCCTGGACGGTTGCCACCCATGCGGCCACGTCTGCCGCCAGCCCCGCGAGGGGGTCCGGTTCCATCTCCTCTGGGCATAATCTAACCTCCTGCAAATTATTTCTAGCTTCTGCCGGCACCCCAGCCTTGTCCCATACCTCTGCCTCCCCCACCTGCCCCACGTCCCACGCCGAAATGGCCGGGAACATTAGGCTGCGCGCTGGACTGGTATTTGCCGGCTTTATAGTCCTGAATGGCATCCTTGATTGTACCGGCAGTCCCGGTAATAACTTTGATACGGGCGGCAGATAGTACCTGATAAGCGTTGGGGCCACAATTGCCGGTCATTACAACTTCTGCTCCCTTAGATGCAATAGCCTGAGCCGTGGCAATTCCGGCTCCTCCACTGGCCAGTAATCCAGGGTTCTCCACGGCTTCAAACTGCAGAGTCTCCGGATCAACATAGACGAAGTACTGGCATCTGCCAAAGCGAGGGTCTATCATAGCCTCTAGATTTGTCCCGGTGGATGATATGGCAATTTTCATTTTTTACCTCCGGATGCGGATGTTTCTAAGCCTATGACTCGGGCCTCGACATTTTGTAATTGTTCTCTCAAGACTTTTTTCTGGTTCTTCAGATAATTCAATTCTTCCTCTGGGGTGTTTAGCGGAAGGATGCAATGGCCGCTGCCGCGGCCGGTCAGGGGACCTTTCCCCTTAGGTCCTGTTCCATCTTTGCTGGGCATTACTTGTTACCTCCTTTATTTTCGGATTCCAGTTCATTTATCCAGGAGTTGATCCTCTCTAATTCATGTAATATCTTTATTGTCATCTCCTGGCTCCTTAAGTAAGATATTCTGGTTATTTTCCAAAGTGTGGTCATGGTGAGAACGCTTTCGGCATCCAGACCCTGGTATGGAATCCTGCAAAGGCATAGACTGGGGCGTCGTCATCTCAAAGTGACCGCCTTCAATTCGTACCGCCTTACCTTTAATTAAGGCTTCCGCCATCTTTTTCCTCGCGCCATGCAGAATTCGCACAAAAGTAGGCCGGGAGACATTCATCTTTTCAGCGCACTGCTCCTGCCCCTGCCCCAGGTCCTCGATATCTTTGAGACGGATAGCCTCAAGTTCTTCTACTGAAAGACAGACCTCTTCCAGTTCCCGGAGGGGAATGCCGGCTGGTTTGAAGAAGGTTACCGAAGGCAGATAGCTCACTCGCCTGCATAACGGATGTCTTCCCATGGTATTTTTTCCTTTAATATTTTGAACATATGCTCAATATTTATTTTCTCGTTATGAGCATATGCTCATAATTTAAGATTAAAACTTTAGAATTTAATTGTCAAGAGGGAATTGAAACTTGTACATTCTCCGGTGTACAATTATTTTAAAATGGATCCAGGAGGTTATTGCCGATGCATCCCTATGAGTATGAGGTTTCCGGTTCTTGTTTTGAAATAAAACCGATTGCCGCAACATCCCGGTGGGATCATCACTCGGTTACCTTTCCTTCTGCTCGTCCGGTAAAATTTGCGGAGGGTAATACCGTCTACGGCGATTATTTTACACCAACCGGTGAGAGGCAGGCGCCATTAGCCATCCTGGTCCCGGGATTAGGAGATGAAAGTTTGATTCCCTGCTTGATGCTGGCGCGGTATCTGGTCCGGCAGGGGGTAGCTGCTCTGGTCATGTACCTGGTATTCCATTCCCGCCGGATGCCCCCGACCATGAAAGGACAATACCTCCCACCCACAGCTAAAGAGTGGTTGGAAGCTTATCAGGTTTCTGTTTGTGATATTCGAAGGATGCTGGATTGGGTATGCGCCAGGAATGAAATAGATAGTGAAAAAACAGGTGTTGTCGGGATCAGCCTGGGAGGAATGATATCCTCAATAGCTATGGCGGTAGACCTGAGGATCGCCAAAGGTATCTTTATTGTGACCGGCGGCAACATGGAAAAGCTTTCCTGGGGAGGGGCCGGGGAACTGGTTAGAACGGGACCCGCCTGCATTCAATC
>DEUU01000448.1:3247-4612 GCA_002362735.1 Dehalococcoidia bacterium UBA3254 | reverse complement strand
GCCATATCTATAACTCATAAGGGGAATGCTACTATCTATTTCCGGCGCTGTGATACCGGGCAGGGGTCCCCTACCACTTACTGCCAGATCGTAGCGGACGAGCTTGGTTTGCGTTATGAGGACGTCAAGATAGAATTTCAGGAAGCTTCCAGCTTCGAGGCTTACCCGCCGTCTAACTCCGGGGGAGCCTGTGTAAACTCCTATGGTCTGATTTTAAGCGCCAGGAAAATGAAGAAGATGCTCCTGGAATATGCCTTACGGCCCCTTCCAGGACAAAAAGCAGAAAATCCCGAGGAGTTTCATTATCTATATGGACCTACTCCCTCTCCTTTCGAAGGGAAATCGATTAATGATCTGGATATTAAAGGAAGTGTAATCTTTGAAAAAGCCAATCCATCTAATCAGTTGACGGTTCAAAAGCTTACCTCCTCTCACGTTGGCAATCAACTGGGTTCTGAAGGAGGACCTTTCTTTGTCACCGCCAGACCTTTTGAAATTCCGGAAATAGAAGAGTATTCCCGCATGGCCCGTCAAGCCTGTTTCGTAGAAGTCGAGGTTGATACTGAGACAGGACAGGTCGAGATAACCAGGTTTGTGCATCCGTATGATCTCGGCCAGTCCATCAATCCCGATATCAACGAACAGCAACTATACGGTGGAGCATATCAGGGATTTGGAGTCTCTGGTAACGAGGCGATATACTATGATCCACAGACTGGAGTCAGATTAAATGATAATCTGATCAACTACCCGGTCATGACAATGCTGGATATGGGGCCCATTGAAACTCCCATCATTGAAACCCAGATGGGGCTTAGCCCCTATGGTATTGTCGGCTGCAGCGAAGCCGGAAAAGCGATGCCTGCCGCAGCGTTTTTGGTTCCGGCTGTATTTAATGCTATCGGCAAGTGGATTGAAGATACTCCAGTTACTCCGGATAGAGTTCTGAAAGCTCTGGGAAAAGCATAGGAGAAAGTATCGCATGAAGACTTTAAGAAAATTTGATCATATTAACGCCAAAACCATAGATGAAGCTGTGTCGACGCTGCGCCAGTATGGAGATAAAGCTTACGTGATGGCGGGCGGAACTGACCTGATAGGAACGATGAGATTTGAGATCTTGCCTGATTATCCGGAAGCGGTGATCAACCTCAAGACTATTCCCGGTTTAGATTATATTACGGAAGAGAACGGTATGCTCAGGATAGGTGCCCTGACCCGCCTTGAGGATATCAGTATCAACTCTACCGTCAAAAACAAGTATAAGGTGCTTTCTGAAGCAGCCCGTCAGACAGCTTCACCACATATCCGGGAAATGGGAACTATCGGCGGCAACATCTGCCAGCTCAACCGCTGCTGGTATTT
>DEUU01000448.1:0-2931 GCA_002362735.1 Dehalococcoidia bacterium UBA3254 | reverse complement strand
CCATGATCGGTGATAACCGATACCATTCTATCTTTGGCATTACACGTATAGACCGCACTCCTTGCTCTGAAGAATGCCCCGCTAACACGGACATCCCGGCCTATATGAGCCTGATCCGGGAAGGTAAACTGGATGAGGCTGCTAAAAAAATTCTGGAAGTCAATCCCATTCCGGCGATAACCGGCAGGGTTTGCCCACATTATTGTGAAAGCAAATGCAACCGGGCTGTTTATGATGAATCGGTTTCAGTAAGAAATGTTGAGCGCTTCATGGGAGATTATATTCTGTCACACCCTGAATTAATGGATAATACTCGGCATAATGGAACCAAGAAAAAGATCGCGGTGGTTGGGTCTGGTCCGGCCGGACTTTCGGCGGCTGTTTATTTGAAGAAGCGGGGCTATGAAGTAACTATTTACGAAAACATGCCTGTAGCGGGAGGACTTCTGATCTATGGGATTCCAGCGTACCGTTTACCGAAAGAACTGGTAAGCAAGCAAATCGCCGCGATACAGAAGAACGGTGTTCAAATCAAATTGAATTCCGGCGTAGGAAAGAATATCTCGTTAGAAGAATTAGCCGGAAGCTATGATGCTGTCTTTTTAGCCTGTGGAGCCTGGAAAGAGAGAAGTTCTGGAATCAAGGGGGATCAATTAATTTCATCCGGGGCTGAATTTTTAAGGAAAACCAATGTTGGAGAAAGAAGAGCTCCCGGTCAGACCGTGGCCATCATCGGTGCGGGAAATACCGCCATCGACGTCGCGAGGACGCTCCTGAGACTGGGTGCAAAGCCAGTGATCATTTATAGACGTACCCGAGCAGAAATGCCTGCCCTTGAAGAAGAGGTCGAGAAAGCGGAACAGGAAGGAGTCAAGATCCAGTTCCTGACCTTGCCGGTTGAAGCGTCCCGAAAAGACAACCAGATTGCTCTTAAGTGCATCCGTATGAAACTCGGACCCACTGATGAATCGGGCCGACCGCGGCCGGTACCTATCGAAGGTTCGGAGTTCACTCTTGAGTTCAACGCTGTGATAGGGGCACTGGGAGAAGAACCAGATTATTCCCTGATCCCCGGAAAATACTTGAGTGAAACAGGAAAATTGAAAAAAGACCCTTCGCCTTATCTCGTGGGTGCTAACATATTCGCTGGAGGAGATTTCGTCAGCGGACCATCAACCGTTATCAAAGCCATTACTGCCGGTCGGGAAGCCGCCGGACAGATCGATCAATACCTGGGAGGAACGAACTCCGACGAAACCTGCCTGAAATGTAAGTCTCCACAATATTTTCATAACTCTTGTCTCGAGAGATCCATGCGCGTAAACGCACCAGAATTACCTGTCAACGTCAGGGTCCAAAATCTGGATATAGAAGACGTCAAAAGTCTGGGTCAGAATAATATTGAGGAAGAAGCTAATCGCTGCTTCAATTGCGGATGCGTGGCGGTAAATCCATCAGATATGGCTCCAGCTTTGATAGCCCTGGATGCCAGGATCATTACCTCCAAGAGGAAGATTAATGCCGGAGATTTCTGGACCGCCGGGGGAACTTTCAAATCTACCGCCCTTGATAGTGACGAGATAGTCACCGAAATCCAGATTCCGAAACCACGGGATGGCGTTAAGAGTGCTTTCATTAAATTTGCTTTGAGACTGGCAATCGACTTCCCTATCGTCAACTGCGCCGTTTCTATAGAAAACGAGATGGGAAAAGTTAAGTCCGCCAAGATCTGTCTGAACGCCGTATACTCTCAACCCATCCGGGCTATTAAAGCCGAAGATTTTATCAAAGGTAAGATTATCGACAATACGACTGCCGAAGGCGCAGGTGCGGCTGCAGTCTCTGATGCAGTTGAATTGCCATACAGCAAATACAAGATCCAGATCGCGAAAGCCCTGGTCAAAAGAGCTATTCTGGCCTGTAAGTAAATGGTTGATCGATTAGATTTAATATGAAATTGATGCAAGAAAGTGAATCTTCACCCGCCTGAGAGGAGGTGCTGATTATTCCGATGCCCAGGTTGATGCTCAAGCCCTATGGATATTCAAGTGGGAAAGAATGTGAACTGGAACAGGCTAAAAACCTGAATTATAAGCAGATGGTTCTGCTTGATGGCCGCAGGATAAAATCCTATGATGAGCTTGTCCAGATTATTTCCCTGGATGCCTACAAAGATAAAGAAATCATCGAGGTAGTTCTGATGCCGATGGTCTCAGGCGGCTAGCTTCTGTATTCGGGATAATAAAAGCCCTCCAAATAATGACTGGCCCACCTCTTGGCTTAACGTCATTTCTCCTTGGAATAGGCATAATCCACCATCCACCGCACTCCGAACTTATCAGTAAAACCGCCGTAGTAGTCGCCCCAGGGCTGGTTGCCGAGCGGCATTTCTATTTTGCCGCCAGCTGAAAGAGCTTTAAATATCCTGTCCGCCTCTTCTTTGCTATCAGGGAATATTGAGATAGAGACGTTATTTCCGACTATCACCTTCTGGCCATGCGATTGAAGAGCATCACTTGCCATGAGCAGGTCGTCTTTCCCCACGGGCAGCGCAATATGCATGATTTTATTCTCATCGTTTTTAGCGATTTTTACACCCGGGACAGGCATATCCTTGAATCGAATAATACCTCTAAATTCGCCACCGAAAACAGATTTGTAAAAATTAAACGCTTCTTCCGCGTTCCCCGGAAAGTTAAGATAGGTATTAATTTTGGTCATATTGGTTTCCATCCCCAACTTAATGTATTATTAGATCTTTACATATCCGGCGTAGGCTTTCTTAAGCTCCTCAATATCAAACTTCTTCATCTTCAGAAAGGTATTGGTGACACGTTCAACTTTCGTTTTATCAGAGTCGCGCAACATCTCGTTCAAGACCGTCGGCGCTACTTGCCATGAAACTCCGAACTTGTCCTTGAGCCAGCCGCA
>DEUU01000218.1 GCA_002362735.1 Dehalococcoidia bacterium UBA3254 | reverse complement strand
GGTGATTACCTGGAGCGATCCGGCGGACATCGTGTATGGCACGGCGCTGGGTGCCGCGCAGTTGAACGCGACGGCCAATGTGCCGGGCAGTTTTGCCTACAGTCCGGCCGCCGGGACCGTGCTCAGTGTGGGCGCCAACCAAGCCCTGAACGTGACGTTCACCCCAAACGACACGACCGATTACACCACAGCCAATGCGACAGTGCATATCACCGTGACCGCGGCGACAACCACCTGGACGCAAACCGACTGGTCCGGCGGCAGCGGTCAGGACGTGTGGTCGGATACGACCCGTTTCGCCTCGGCGAGCGGGGTCAATTTCAGCGTCGCCGGATCAGTCCAGCTCAGCCAGACCGGAGGAGAGGTCCTGTTTGCCGATGATTTTAATCGAACCATCCTCCCACCTCCAACTGGGGGTCCACTTGCGTGGACCAGCGACCCAGTCGGCACATACGTTGTTCCGTTTGTGGGTAATACCAACGGCGGGATACTTCAAATTACCAGTACGAGCGGTAACTTCTGCGGCGCTCATAAGACAGCACCCGTTATCACGAATGGCAGCGTCGAGGCGGACATCCGGTTTCCAACCGGTGCGAGAGGCGGGATTGGGGGACGGGTGAGCACGACGAGTGGTGCCCGCTACCTTGCCTGGCTTGACAGCTCGACGCAGCTTATGCTTTTTCGAATGGATAATTGGTGCTGCAGCGGCGCCCAGTTGGGCAGCACTATAACCATCCCGGACGTTGGCACCGGTTGGCACCACCTCAAGCTGGAGATGATAGGGACGAGTATTAACGTGTACTGGGATGATATGGTTAATGCCAAGATCTCAGTCATCAACAGCTCGTTTACCAGTGGCAGTTTTAGCGTTGACTCGAGAACGGGGCCCGCAATCAACAACTATGTGGTCAAGGATGGTTCGGGCAACACTGTCTTCTCGGATGACTTTGGACCCGACATACCCTCCGTCGATCCGTGGGCACCATGGACTGTCCATACCGGCTCATGGACAATTACTAACGGGGTTCTCGCAGCCCTCAATCCGCCTCCGCTCTACGCGGTGATCCACATGAGCACGAACACGTCATGGACCGACTATTCGGTTGAAGCCCAAGTTCAACTTCCGGATCCCAGCTTTGCCGTCTGCGTCAATGGGAGACTGAACCCTGCCGATGGCTCACAATACAGCGTGTGTCTTTACGCGGACACTGCGTCGTACTTCACCAGACAATTGAAGTTGATAAGGTGCCCGGTCTGGCAGGAACTAGGAGGTTGGAGCGAGATTACGCACATTACGCTTCCGTCCGTCGGCACCGGTTGGCATACGATCAAGCTGGATTTTCTCGGCAGCCGCATCCGCGTTTACTACGATGGGGGCCTGGCCATCGAAGCGACCGATACCAGTTACGCGAGCGGGAGCATCAGCTTGCATACGTACATGGATAAAAGTACTTGGTATGCGGGAGCCTTTGATAACGTTGTGGTGCGCTCCGCTGTTCAATATGGCAGCAGCGGCACCCTTCTTTCGTCGGCTTTCGATGGCGGCCTCGGAGTGCAATGGCAGACCGTGTCCTGGGAGGCGGCCGCCGCTGGCAGTACCACCGTGCGCGTTCGGACCCGGACGGCTGACGAGTCGGCTCAACTAGCCACTGCTCCTTGGTCGGGGTACTACACTGTCAGCGGATCGCCGATCACCAGCGCCAACAGGCGCTGGATCCAATACGAAGTAACACTAAGCAGCACCGATCCAGCGAGCACTCCCCTCCTAAACGAAATCAGGGTAAACTACATACCTCTGCCAAATTTGCCGCCCACCTGCCCTGACAGTGACGCGGGCGTCACCGAGAATCAGACACTGGTTCTCTCCGTTGCCAAGCTGTTGCGCCGGGCCAGCGACCCGGATCCCGGCGACACGCTCAGCGTCACCGCCGCCGGCCCGACCAGCGGCCTGGGCCGGCTGGTGAGCCTGCCCGGGGACGGGACCATCACTTACGCCGCCGGCGCATTTTCGGGCGGTGCGACCGACAGCTTCACCTACACCATCAGCGACAGTGATTTGAGCGATACGGCCACCGTATATCTGGAAGTGACCGCGGTCAACGACCCGCCGGTGCCAGGAGCGATCGGCAATAAATCAATCCCCTGGGGCAATCAACTGACCTTTAACGCTGGCGCTACGGATATCGACCTCCCGGCCGATACCCTCACTTTTAGCCTGGCAGGCGGCAGCAGCGGACTTGTCCCGGACGGGGCGGCTATCACTGCCGGAGGAGTTTTCTCATGGACTCCGGCCTCGATACAAATAGGCACTCATACCTTCGATGTGGAAGCGACCGATGACGGCTCACCGAAACTGTCTGACAGAGAAACCATCACCGTAGAAGTCCAGAAACGGGCTACGAAGGTGACCTACAGCGGAGATACGTCGGGACAATGGTCCGATCCTGTAACCATGAGAGCAACTCTGTCCGATGACAGCGGGGGACCACTCCAGGGCACCGGCCTGGAAGGTAAGACTATCAGCTTTACAGTAGGTACTCAGAGCGGAAGCGGGCTGACCGATGCCAGCGGCCTGGCGGAAACCACTATCATTCTGGAGGAGGCGGCCAGTTCTTGTGCCGTTGATTCCAGATTTGCAGGGGAGGATTTATACCTGGCCTCCAGCGATTCCGATCCATTTATAGTTCATAAAGAGACTATCCACATTAAGTACATCGGAGACACTTTCCTGTGGGTCAATTTTGATGGGTCCAATCCGGCTGACGACCTGACCTCTGTAAACCTGAAAGCCATCCTCAGGCAGGACGAGGACGGCAGTCCCGGTGACCTGAAAGGACTCGGTGTCATCTTTAGACTGGGGAACCTTTCCGGCGGACCATCGTTTGAATACGCGGTGGTGGCGCACGATTCAAACGGTGCTGTTCAAATGACCACGCCAGTCGAGGTCCCAGCCGGGCTCTACGAAATCCTGGTAAGAGTGGTGGACAACCAGTATTTCACTTCCGCTATCGATATCCGGACCATATCGGTCGCTAACTGGGCTAACCGGGCTTCCCGGGTGGAAGGTTCCGGAGACGTGCTTGACGGTGATGCCACATTCGGTTTTAACGTCCGTTATGCCAAACAGGCGCCCGCAGGCTTCTTCAATTTCTACTATGAGCGGGAAGAGGGTGGCGTGCTTTATAAGTACATAGTTAATAATAACTCCTGGGCGAAGGGCGGGTTGTACTTCCTGGACCAGAATCAAGCCTACTTCGAGTCCAAAGCCACCGTCAAGAAGATCAATATGGCTACCGGTGAAAACGTTTATACCTCCGGCAACGGGAGGTTCTATGTCCAGGTGACCGGAGACCAGGACGTGGCCACAGGCGACTACATGGCGGTCAGGATTTATGACGGCAAAGCGATTGCGTTTGAGACTGGCACCCTGGCCAGCACCAGCCCGGCAGCGGCCTACGCCGGCGAACCGGTAAACGGCGGCCAAATAGTGGTTATCCAACGGTAAAAGAACTCAAATTAGTATTACTTTTCAGGGAACTAAATACGATTCTAAGTGGGCGAGGCTTTAAAGCCTCGCCCTTTTGGTCCGACCGGCTGAAATTGCATATTTGCATTATATTTGCGCCAAAAGAATGTGAATACACAAAGTTAGATGTGGATTTCGCGAAGTAGACAGGCTAACGGGATTAAGACTAATCCATAATAACAAACTAAGCCCACGGATAGCGATTTTAAAAATATGCTATTTTGCTAATGTACTTTTCAGCAAAATGCTATTCGCCCAGTAAAGGCCAGTTCCTCCATCAACGAGAAGGTCATAAGTGAATCCACTGTAAGGCGCGGATGTAATCAAAACAATTGTTGTACCATCAAGTGTATCTCCAGCTTTAAGTTCACCAATGACTCGGCCATCGGGGATAGGGTGACCAGGGGAGGCAGAAATACTGCGGCCGTCGTTCAGAACTATCGTGGTTATCTTGAACGATGACGACACCGGTGAAGACGCTGTTGCCGAGTTAACTCCTGTAATCTTTTTCCCTGCGCTATCAACCGTGTAAATGACCATGCCCTTGCGCAATACCTCCACCGGAACAGGTCCCTTGGGGCTATCAATCAAGGTTCCGGCAGCGAGACAGATGGGGCACGTGTTGATACTTGATGTCTCGCTAGTCACTTTTATAAGTCCCGTAATGGAAATTGTCCCTTCATAAGTTTTACCCTGATTTTGCCCTGTGCGGATAGTGAAAGTATACTCCGAAGTAGCCGGCATCACCTGAACAGCTCCATTTAGTTTCTTGTGCTCACGGTAGATCTGGAGCTTCTCTTTATCAGTATAGTCAGACTTATCCAACAGGTTAAGGTGACTTAAAATTGCAGAAAACTCCTCCTGATTTCCCTTTATAGCATCGAACTGTTCGATGGCATGTTGCTGCTCGGCATCCGGGCGTGCCACGGGGTAGAAATCAGGATCACACCAGAAATAATCCGGATAGGCGGCGAGTAATTTATATTTTAATTCGGGGAGTGATGAGTCGGGGAGTGGAGTAGTCGAAGTGATGGTTGGGGGACTGTTGTTACACGAAATTGTCAACATTAATGCTAAGATAGTTACCAAAAGTAACGGTAGTACTTTCAATCTCATTGTTGTAAACATATTTGTGTTCTTATCAGGTGACTCACTGAACCACCACTCGACTGGATTCTAGTATAATTCACTACTTCCATACAACATTTGTTATGAAATCGGAACAGACACTATCTTTGGATTGTAATGGCTAAGCTGATTCCATGATCTGCCTATTCTCTTTCAGTAACCTATTTTTTCTTTTTGGTGAAACGGGGAAATAATACGAAAATCGTAATATACCTTCGTTGCGAGGTCTAATGAAGGCAAAATGAACTAAGCCGTATTATTTCTATCTTATTTCGGCATTGGGGGCATTGGCCCAGAGGTGGGTTTGGTGGCCAACCATGATCCAATCATTTCCAGCATAGGCAGCTTGATTTCGATGTTCTGGCGACGGACAGCCCACATATCGATAACATCAAAACCACACATCTGGAGAATAGTCTCCAGATTATAGCA
Organism: Dehalococcoidia bacterium UBA3254; assembly: GCA_002362735.1. The sequence continues at coordinate 4,399 of DEUU01000218.1, read as the reverse complement.
GGCTGATGAAGCACCTCCCCCTCCCCCACCTGCCAGACATAAGCCCATGGCTGGCTTCCCATTAAACGGCCGGGATGATTGCATAAAATTCAGCCTTCGTACTCTATCAAGGAAGCCCCGCATATTCTCGGTAAGATCTCGGAAGTAGACGGGATTAGCAAATACAGCTATGTCAGCTTCCTTCAGCTTGTCCACTAGAGTAGCGAAATCATCGTCAATAATGCAGCGGCCTTCACGTCGGCAGATACCCCATCCGTCCGGGTCACACTGACGGCAGCGTTCCAGATTCATTGTCGGGAGGAATACTAGTTCCGAGGAAGCCCCGGCTTTGGTTAATCCCTTAGCAATGGCATTACAACAATGGGCAGTCCGGCCCTCGGGGTTACGACTGCCGGAAATCATAAATACCTTCATTTTGTACCTCCCACGAAATTGATGTTATTCATGGTTTATATCATATGAAATTAGGAGAGGGAAGGAAAGGTAATCGTCTGTCCCCTTCTTATTTCAGCGTTGTTTGATACTTATACCGGATTCGCCTTTCTTATATCGACCAAATATAGATTTATATTAGAATAACCTTCATCCCCTTATGTGTCTGCGGCGCGAAATTTTTTTCTCCGCAAGTCAAACGCAATTTATGTTTCAGTTTAAGGAGTATAGAACATTTTAGAAGAATGGTAACCTACGTTACCGCTTTCAATCTAAAGAATAATGTAATATCAAGCTATGCTAATGATTGAGTCACCGACAAATGAAGTCAATTATGACCATATCTTTACATTGGTTGGAATAATCTAAACCGTAAGTCTCGGTCAAGAGTAGAACTGTTTCATGCGAGTAAAAAAGTAGGAAGTAATTATGAAAATAAACACTGTTAGGAAAATTGTAAAGATTGAAGAAGAAAAATGTAATGGTTGTGGCGCTTGTATTCCGTCGTGTGCCGAAGGCGCCATTAAAATAATCAACGGTAAAGCAAAACTCATCAGCGATACATATTGTGACGGACTTGGTGCCTGTTTAGGGGAATGTCCTCAAGGAGCAATCAGTATCGAGGAAAGATTGGCTGAAGAGTTTAGTGAGGAGACAACAAAGCAGCGTTCCATGTTAAGTCATTGGCCGGTACAGTTAACCCTGGTTCCACCGAAAGCACCTTTTCTGCAAGGAACTGATGTAGTAATAGCTGCAGACTGTGTACCATTTACCTATGCTGATTTTCACCAGGAGTTTTTAAAGAACCATAGCTTGTTAGTAGCTTGCCCCAAGCTGGATGACTTTGAAGCTCATCTAAACAAATTAACTGATATTTTTAAGCAGTCATCGGTGAAAAGCTTGACTGTTGTGCATATGGAAGTGCCTTGTTGTTCAGGGTTGGTATACATGATAAAACAAGCGCTACAGCAATCGGGTAAAGAAATCCAGCTAAAAGAAGTGACTATCAGCATCAAAGGTGACATTAAGTAATAAAACACAACTCGACCATAATCGATACCCATATTGTCATTTTAGCCTTTTACAAGAAGGACCGAAAATATACCAAATTATCATCTAGCTTAATATCATCAAAATATAAGGGCAGGCGATTAACCTGCCCTTCTTCTTTTCTTTGATTAACTTGATATGCGGTAACCAACGAATTGCAGTATCGACTGAATTTAGAATTTATTATGGATTAACATTTATCCCGATGTTTGTCCAGTGGTAATAAATTTCAAGCGTGCCTGAGTTTGTCAGGTGATGATTGAGGGCATTCCGTGAGAAGCGGAATGCCCTTTTGGTTTTTAGTGATTATAGAAGGATTCATAATCATTTGCTTTGAAAATTAAAACTAAACCTAAGCAATCAGATAAACATACATCCTAAACAACATAGGCATTATTATTAAGTACGCATGACTCTTTTCAATATCTATAACTGATTACTGAAATACTTTTGCTAATTCATTGTTTAAATATCTCACAACAACGGCAATGATGGAGGCTGAGTACTATTAATTTGAAGTATCCTTCTTCCCGATTTCCTATTATCTATAAGGGTTGATAATCTTGTACTTTTTTTATGCCTGACGTATGATGCCTGTATCTAAAGTGACTTCTTTCAAGAAGGACATATTTTAAGGCAATCGGATTCTAACTTTGTTATAACCTATTTTCCGTTATTCTTTTAACCGGGTACTGGAGGGATATTTTTTATGAGGGAGCACTTTAACAAATTCATTATTCCAATACTTCTAGTAGTTGTCATTTTTACCCTATGCGTTGGATGTGGTAAAAAAGATGATTCCAATCCTGGAACAGTTGTTCAAAGTGACTCCGGACAGCTTGTATCCGCAATTTCGAAAGCCTCAACCGAGACAGAGCACCAACAGGCTATTGAGAAAGTAGTTTCCCGAGGATTTTCACTTGGACTAATAGACATAAATGGAAAGCAGCTAAATCCGAATGTGGGTAAAAATGCGATCAGTTTGAGTCCAATATCGGTTGCAACATATTCACAAATGGATACGGGCACGAATTATCGCAATATCGAATACATCGTTGATTTTCTTGCGGATGCAGGCATAGCACTAGATTCCACCGGGGATTTGATTAACCTTAATGATTTTCTACCAGATCTTCAAAAATATGTTGACTGGTCATATAGCAATCCTAATGACCCAGCAAGTGTCCTGGGTATTATGATTGCTTCAGGTCCTGATATGGTGGTTCCTGCTTTACCCCCGACAATATCTGGTGATACCAAGGTCTTGCCACTGACCAGCTTACTAATAGTGGGAGATATTTTAGTTGGAACTGAGAAGGAGCAAAACGCTGCCCCTATAGCTAAAGGCATTCATGATGTATATGCTGCTACCACTACTGCCAATAGTGGCGCACTCACTAAAGTCCGTGGACTGATAACAACCATTAAAAGCGTCCCCATTTTACAATCCTTACTTCCGCCAAAAGCTATAAATATTCTATCCGCTTTTCAAACCTGTGACAGATTATCTGTGCGCATGTGGCAAATGCCCGATTCTCCAGGGCGTGAAAAAAACTGGGAAAACAATATTACAGATACATTACCCCTTACTAAAATATTTAAGATTGAAAAGGATAAAACCGAATCAATTAACGTTATTGGTGGAGTAGGTATCATGGCTGGTATAACTGGATCTCCAATACAAACTATTGAAGGCGTCGATATTGCCTATCGCTTTCAACTACTCAGCTATGATGAACAGGGAACCGGTGTTCCTCTTTATGATGATGCTGATGCTATGCTAAGTAGCCTCGCTAATGCGGGAATTGACAGCTTTACTTTTTCAACCGACCTTAATGGACATCGACTGCTTGCCCAGAGCAAAGGCAATGTCCCTTTTACCATATCTGTAAAATCCATGTCTAACCAAGAGACTCGAACGGTATTATTGCATGCATCGGCGCAGATTACAGCCCCAGAAAACCTATATGAACAAGCTGAACAAAAATTAGCGGAAAAAATAAAAAATAGCTGGGCTTTACTTGCTGCAACATCTGCTTTAGATACACTTCCGTGGAAAGATATTAAGGACACCATGGTAATTCTAAATCGTAATTTTCAACCAACACCCTGGATGTGTACAGTAGAGTTTATTCCTATTAAGGATAAAACATCCGAGACAACCAGCAAATCCATTACAAACACGACGACTACCAGTACAAATACAAATTCGACCGATAAACCAAATATAGCACTAGAAATTGAGATCCCGGAGGTTCTGGAAACACTAGAGACAATAATGTTTAAAGCGAATCTAAGTGTGGCACTCGACAAATTACCACTCAATGCGACATGGCAAGTGGAATTTGGAGACGGGACCCCTGTTGAAACTAAGGTTGGTCGGGAGGAATCTGATTTATTGTTCGGTCATCGATATCTAAAAAATGGTGACTATCAGATAAAACTAAGTCTTACGGATCCAACGACTAAACAAACACTTGCAACAGCCACAGAAAAGTTTATTATCAGCGATATCACATCAATTAGAAAGACTAATCACCTGCAATTGATACTGACATTAAGCGGAAAAACAGAACGAAAAGATACTACTGCTGTTCCGGAGTACAATCTACGGTATTTTAACGATGATCTAAAACCGAAAGAACCTTGGACTTTCGAATGGTTCGATGAATTGCGAACTGGATCTCCCGGGCAATGGGGCGGAGACGAAATTAAGTTCAAAGGTAGTTACAAATCTATATCTAATGTCGACAGTGGAACACAAACAAAAGAATACTGGATTAGTGGCAAAATTGTGGTCGATAGAGACGGTATAAAACTGGTTGACTATAACCATATGAAGCAATTTAGTAACCCTAATTATAATGGGACCGGTAAAGAATGGAGTTATGACCACAGTTTGAAGTTAAATCCCGTG
>DEUU01000022.1 GCA_002362735.1 Dehalococcoidia bacterium UBA3254 | reverse complement strand
CTTTCCCCGAGAGGGTGGCTCTCACGGACCGGACGACTGGCTCCGAATCGCCGAAATATTCATCCAGGTTGAAGGGCAACTATCTGATAGACGCATGGAGTTGGCTAGCCCAGATATAATCCGGAGGTTTGCCGGAGATATGCGTAAAGTGTTAGAGCTGAGTGAATTTACTGAGAAAAGAGCCTTTATTGGCAGTTTCGTTCAAAGGATTAAAGTATTGGGTGACGATGCGGTATTAACCTATACGCTACCAATAAATGGACTAATAGAAGAGAAAATAGGGGTTCTGCCTATTGTTCAGTATGGTGGGTGGTAATGGGCTCGAACCAATGACCTCTGCGATGTCAACGCAGTGCTCTAACCAACTGAGCTAACCACCCGCACAGAGGTAATTCTACTAAATGGCCATCTATCAGTCAAGCGCCGCAGCCGCGTAGATATTAAATTTAATTTATTTTCCCCATCAAAACTTAAAAACCGTAATGTTCAAAATTACCCAATGTTACCAGACATTCAAAACATATTTATCATAAACCCGGAGTCCCGATTGGTTATGGATATGAACAACCTGACAAAGGTTCAGTACGAAGAACACAATATTTTTCGATGAATAAGGCATATCCATTTAATACTTATGTTTGAAAACATATAACCGCTGCATTTATCTGCTATTATCAAGGCCGGAATTTTCAAAAAGCAGAGCCTCGTTGAATAAAGCCCTGAGAGTAAACTTTAACAATCGTCAATTATGTTGTATTCTATTACTAATAATCCCCCGCAGCCCCCCGCCAAGGCTTTGTATTGCGAGAAAGGAGCTAGACGATGACGGTGGCTATTTTATACCGGGATGAGCTGAAAGAGTACGATTTCGGCACCGGTCACCCCTTCCGCGGCGACAGGTATGCGTTGTTTTCCAGGTTTCTCAAGAACAGGCTGCCTCCGGACAATTGCTATGATATTTTACCGGCTGAACCGGCAACCGAAGAAGACCTGTTGAGGATTTGCGACGCTGACTATACTCACTTTAACCGGGAATATTATCATGCAGCGCACAGCGGTTGGATTGCTTTTTACGAAAACTTTAGCCGTTACCAGTCGCTGGACAATAAACCGATCGGCACACCCGGAAATCTGGAAGAAGCTGCCCGTTTGATCATCGGGCAGGCCAAGATGGCCTGCGACCTCATTCAGGGCAATCGCTATCAGAAAGTAATCTCCATCGGCGGAGGCATGCATCACGCCAAGCAGCGATTCGGCGAAGGGTTTTGCATCTATAATGACGTCGCATTTGCCGCTTTATATTTGGTCGATCGTTATAAACTCGACCGTGTTCTGGTGCTGGATACGGATGCCCATGCCGGGAATGGCACCGCCGAATATCTCCGATCCAATCCAAAGTTTTTATTTATTGATATCCATCAGGACCCGCGTACGATCTATCCAGGCACGGGTTTTGTCATGGATATCGGTGTCGACTCCGCGAAAGGACACACGGTAAATATTCCTTTACCCGTCCATGCCGGTAACGATTCTTATATGGCCGCTTTCGACGAAATTATTCTGCCCTTAACCCGGGAATTTAAACCCCAGGTGATTATCCGCAACGGAGGTTCTGATCCCCATTTCGACGACGGGCTGACCTACCTGGGGATGACTATTGCCGGATTCAGAGCCATGGGTGATAAAGTCCGGGAAATGGCAGAAATTTGCGAGGGTAAACAAATCGACCTGATTGCTTCGGGCTACAATCAGAAGGTCTTACCCTATGCCTGGCTCTCCCTTGAGGGTGGAATTGCCAATTTCCCTGTTACCGTAGAAGAACCGGTACACGTTCCTCCGCGTTATGAACAGGACCTGGTCCTGCCGGAAACAATGGCGGTTCTGGAAGAACTGAAAAAGTACCAGCGTGATTACTGGAAATGTTTCAGTTAAAGGCCGATTTCCGTTGAAATATAAAGCGGTTCTCTTCGATCTCGATGGGACTTTACTGGATACACTGGAAGACCTTGCTAGCGCCGTGAACCAGGGACTGGCCGATCTGGGATTTCCGCAGCATCCGATTTCTGACTATAAATATTTTGTCGGCTGGGGACGCGAAGAAATGGCTGCCCGGTCCCTCCCGGAAGGGAAACGCGATCCTGTCACAATCAACCGGCTGATCGAGATTATCAATCGTGAATATACACAGCATTGGGCAGATCATACGCGACCTTACCAGGGTATTCCTGTAATGCTGGATGCTTTGACCTTACGGCATATCATTTTAACGGTACTTTCCAATAAACCTCACGATTTCACGGAACTGATAGTGGCTCGACTCCTCTCGCGATGGCACTTTGAGGTCGTAGCCGGAGCTACTCCGGATATGCCGAAAAAACCCGATTGTACAGTGGCCTTAAATATTTGTCGACAGTTGAAAATGGATCCGCGGGAATTTCTTTATCTGGGCGATTCTGAAATTGATATGCAAACGGCAGTTAATGCCGGTATGTACCCGGTAGGGGCTCTCTGGGGTTTCCGCACCGCCTCTGAATTGATCGCGGGAGGAGCGCAGAAGCTGATCAGGCATCCTCTGGAATTGCTTGAATTATTGTAATTCTGTTGACATTTTACACGTAACCGTGTAAGCTTGAAATAAGATGGCGATTAATGTATTAAGCCCTAAAGTTGTCTCTCAGATTGCAGCCGGAGAAGTTATCGAGCGGCCGGCTTCAGTGGTCAAAGAACTGGTTGAAAA
>DEUU01000385.1 GCA_002362735.1 Dehalococcoidia bacterium UBA3254 | reverse complement strand
GGCTTGCGGACCATCCGTTACGGTCGATCCATAACGGGCAGAGGGGGCATCCAGCTCTGCGGGGATACCTTGTCTGAGATTAAAGACCCTGGCCAGATTGACTGCCCGCCTGCCCACTGCCATTGCTTCGGCTACATCCAGATTCCATCCGGTAGCCGCATTCACCGCATTAACCATCAAATCCAGGGCAGTTGAGGTATTCATACGACAGGTGCACATCGAATCCTCAAATATCATAGCGCCCTTATATTTAGCCACTATGGTCGATATTTGTTCGGGGTCAAACGGATTGGTTACTGGAGTGATTCCGAGCACCTTAAATGGAGCCGCCCGATGTGCCTCCAGAGTACCCACATTCGAGACGATGGTGTCAAATTGCTCAGCCCAGACTACTCTATGATCATGACCCCTTGGCGTGTTACCTTTCTGAGTATAGACTGCCATCTCCGCGGCCGGGCCTCCTACCTTACGGGAAGCACGCATTACTCCCTCAGCTAAAATATTGCCAATACCTTCCCGGTGGGCAATTTTACTCAGCAGGCCCATCAAAGCTTCCGCATTACCCCATTTTAGTTCCAGTCCACCGGTATCTTTCTGGGTCCAAATACCCTTCTCATAACACTCGATGGCGAAGCCCATCACCCAGCCAGCCTCGTTAACATCCATACCCAGTGAGTCAATCTCACTGGCCAGGACTAGCGACATGGTAACATCCTCGACTCCCACGACGGTACTGCAAGCCGCCATACACTCATACTCCGGCTCTTCAAAGACTCTGCCAGCATACTTGCCATCCGGTACTTCCATCATATGACAATGCTTAGCCCGGCAGGCCCAGCATGGATCCGGCTTGGCTTTGAATCTGGTCCGAATACTACTGGCGGTATAGGTATTCAGCACTTCATCCGTCATGGGATTGATACTCGTAGTGTAGTTTTTGACCGGAATATCCTTAAATACCTTGGTCCCCATAACTACCATGCCCACGGTACCCTCTACAAAAGCAGATTTCCCATAGGCGCTGTTTATCGTATTGTTTAAAATAGCCTCGGCTGCTTTGGATAATCCTTCCTTATCATACGCCTGAACGGTAGATTTACCCCGTGCAACAACGATAGCCTTAAGTTTCTTGGAGCCCATTACTGCTCCTACCCCATTATGGGCGGCAATATGTCCCCGATCAACGAAAAGACAGGCGAATTTAACTAGGTTCTCGCCCGCCTGGCCAATGCTTAAGACACTGACTTCGTGCTCTTTCTTCTGCAGTTCCTTTTTGATAGCCACATCCAGATCAAAGTTATTCATCCCTACCAGATGACTGGCATCTCGAAGCTCTGCTTTACCATCTTGAATATAAAGGTAGTACCAGCTGCTGGCGGCTCCCTGCAGCACAATAGCATCAAAGCCAGCAAATTTAAGGAAGGCTCCGAAGAAACCGTTAGCCTGAGAGCTGGCCATACCATTGGTTAGAGGTCCCTTAGTAACTGAGGCAATAGACCCTGAACCTCCAACCCTTGTTCCTCCTAATGGACCAGTACCCAGGAAGAGACGGTTGGCTGGATCTGACCAGGCTACTCCGGGTGGAACCTCATCATAAATATATTTCATGCCTAAAGCTGCCCCACCCATATATTTTCGGAGAACGTCGCTCGCTAGTGTTTCAGTTTTCATAGCCCCGGTAGTTAAATCTACCCTTAATAACTTACCGGCATAACCAAATATGGTTTGGCCCTGATTTGAAGTGGTTTCTTTTACATCATTCATGCGGAAAACCCTCCTTGAAAAAATTGCATTTCTAAAAGATCAAACAGATAAAAATAGTGGAAAATCGGATAGGAATATTTTATTCATATTTAGGTTAGTTTGTCAATGTGATGCAAATCAGTTTAAGGAAATGTCAATTCTTCAAGTATTTTTTATGAGAAGTGCCATTCTGACAGAATATAATGAAAAACATATTAATACCGGTACGAACAACTCAATAATCTTTTAAAATATATAAATTAAACAATACTCATTATATAATTCCGGATGAGAAAAGTTATTTATTCTGTTAATGGCTGGCAAAACAACAACAGAACCAATTTTATTAGCAAATTGGAATAAATCGGCCTTTTTTTATATCGAGGCAAATCAGCGTTTCGCAGTCACGTACGCCTTCCATTTTGCCCAATTGGTTCTGAAGGAAACCGGCTAGATCACGGTGGGAAGAGAAACAAGCATAAACGATGATGTCAAATCTTCCGGACGTCGCAGAAACATAATTTACCTCATCCAGATCCATAAGTGCGTCCAAAGTTTGTCCGATCTTATCTTGCTCCACATCCAGCAATATTTGAACTATCACTGAAAGTCCGGCTTTTACCGGATCGACTGCAATAATAAAGTGCAAATTTTCATTTTTGACTAATCTGCGTAGCCTGCTTCTAACGGTAGAAGGACTGATATTGAGTTGCTTAGCCAGCTTCTGACTGCTTTGTCGCGTATCCTGGCTAAGCAGCTTGATTAATTGTTCATCTATCGATTTTTTACCTAACATTTTCTTTTAAAATTATAGATAGTTGTCTTGAGGTGGAACGAAGGAAAAATCCTTATTTGAAATTTAATGCCCTGTTTTTTGCCAAACAATATTGTTTTGTCAGAATCAAATGATCTGAGCCTTTTTCAATTCAACTATCTCGTCCTTTCCAAATCCAAGTATTTCACTGAGAATTTCATCAGTTTGTTCACCAAGACCCGGTAATCTCCGGTTCTTCTGCGCCGGGTCGATTGCATACCCCAAAGGAGACTCAATTACCGTTGTTTTGCCTGTTTTGGGGTCATCCATTTCATAAAGCATATTCCGTGCTCTCAACTGAGGATCTTCGAATACCTCGTTGGGTTCGGTATAAACAGGTCCGCTGGGAACATCTGCTCGGGTTAAAATTTCCACCCATTCGTCTCGAGTCTTCTTTATGAAGACAGATTTGAGTATCCCTGCCAGCTCATCAGTTCTATTGGCCCTTTCCTGTATAGAAAGACCTGACAGATCATTGCGGTTAATGGCTGTACAAAGATTACGCCAGAAATGGTCCTCATTGACCATGCTCAGACTGATAAATTTATGGTCACTGGTCGGATAAATATCATATCCGTAATCCTGAATAACTGCTTTAAGTTTACCCGGTTCCTTCATCAAAGCATTCATCCAGGAAAGAAGACAATCAGTCATTGACAGGTCAATATATCTTCCCTGATTTCCCTGCTTCACGCCAACTAAATCCGTCAGTATGGCGACAGCCGCGAACATACCCGCAATAAGATCGCCTAATCCTGTTAAAGCAGGATAAAAAGTATTTTCTTTTTGAGAATATAATGCCGCGAGCATACCCACCATACCCTGGTAAGTCAGATCATGGGCAGCTTTGAGACGATAAGGTCCATTTTGCCCAAAACCGGAAATTGAGATGTACACCAGATTCGGATTGATCTTCTTTAAGGTCTCATAATCTAATTTTAATCTGGCGCTTACACCGGGGCGAAACCCATCGATAAAGACATCTGACTTTTTCACCAGAGCATGGCATATAGATTGACCTTTTTCAGACTTGAGATTAATAGTCAGACTTCTTTTTCCCCTGTTGACGGCATTAAAAGTAGTGGGGTTGTTGACTCGTTCATCGATATTTCCCTGGAATTGCTCTACCAATATAACATCCGCTCCGGCATCCGCCAAAAGCATGGTACAATAACCTGCGGGCAAATACCGGGCAGCACATAAAACTCTTACTCCACTTAAAGGTAATTTCATCGTAACTTCCTTTGTATATTAGTTGAATACTCCTTGTTCCATCAGCTGGACAAATTCATCATCTGACACACCTAAAAGCTTGGTAACCACAAATTCTGTATCTTCGCCCAGTAACGGAGATCGATCAACTTCCAGTTCAGCTTCGGAAAGCCTGAAGCCGCGAGGATGGAATAATGTTAATTTACCCATCACGGGATGCTCTTTCTCTGGAAAAGCATTATAGTACTTGAATTGGGGATCTTCGGCTTGATCCCTGGCATCAGAAACTAAGCCGGCGCTAACACCAGCCGCTTGCATCATAGCCATTACCTGTTCGGCGGTAAAATCGCCTGTCCAGGCGTTGACCAATTTATCAATTTCAGCGGCATTTTCGACCCTACCGCTCATGGTAGAAAATCGGGCATCCTGTGTCCAATCCGGATTCCCAATCACATTACAGAAGCTCTGCCATTGCTTATCCGAAAATACGCCGATAGCGCACCATCTATCCTGTCCCTTGCAACGATAAGCCCCATGGGGAGCAGCATATGGCAAACTATTACCGTGCCTGGATATTTCACGGTTGTTCGCGACATAGTCAAGGATAAGGGGAGACAGGAATTGAATACCCGCTTCCAATTGTGACATGTCTATGAACTGGCCTTTACCCGTTCTCCTCTTGTAATCTAAAGCGGCTATCAGACTAAACCCTCCGAAGAGGGGAGCGACATTATCGGAGTAATAGCTGGAGATAGGGACAGCTGCTCTATCTTCCCAACCCGCGATGGAGTTAAACCCACATAGAGTGGTCAGGTCCAATCCGGTACCGGAAAGGCCGGCTAAAGGCCCAGTTCTTCCATAAAGACAGGTATGCATCGCGATAATATCAGGCTTAATTTTTATTAAGTCATTATAACCAAATCCCCATTTTTCCAGTGTTCCAGCGGAGAAATTATCCACCACTACATCCGCCCATTCGATGAGCTTGCGCTTTAAGCCAGCGGACTGGGGATGTTTTAAATTTAAACTTATACTGTGTTTCTTAACCATATGCGTGTAGGCAAAAAAGCCACTGCGATCAATACCCGGGATGCCATCCTTATAAGGCTGGCTCGTGCGGACAATATCCGGGTAAGAGGTACTTTCCATCTTAATTATCGTAGCCCCAAAATAGCCGAGGTAACTCACCGAAAAGGGACCAACCCCTGCCCATCCAAACTCGATAACCTTGAGTCCCTCAAAAGGCCTATTTTTATTCATATTTTTCTCCTAAATTATTTGTGAAACTAAATAACTCGGCGCTGTTTCAGATCTACTAATTTCATCTGGGTGAAACCCAGCTCTTTCTGATAGATTTCATCATTATGTTCGCCGATTAATGGAGCCCGTTTTAAGGCTTTTTGCGGTGTCTCGTAAAACTTGACCGCTGCTCCGGGATGAGTTAATTTAGTGCCTAACTCCGGATAGTCGACATCCTCCCAGAATTTCCTTGCTACCAGATGAGGAAAATCAATTCTTTCTCCCATGGATAGAGATGGCACCAGTTGCAATTCTCTCTTTTTCGCTCCCTCATATATTTCGGCTTTGGTATGCCTGCGCATCAGCTGCTCAACCCCTTTAAAGATAGCCTCTGCATCACTCACAGTCACATCCATCCAGCCGGTAGTTTCGAGATTAATCCGAAGCAGTGGGCCGCTATCTATGCCTTCACTTTCCATCCACTCACCCAACGCTTTATTGGCTCTGGCACGAGTGAGTCCCAGCATCACCGTGAAACCTACCTCCCCGTCTTTACATTGCCAGAGTAACGGCGCATAGTATTCCCCATCCTTGGTAGTTATTCTCCATCGATTCCGACCGCGGCGAGAGTATATTTTCCCTTCCATTTGCCACAGACCTTCGACTTCGGGGCCAGCAAGTTGAATCAAACTTTGCTGAGCAGAAGCATCAATATACTGGCCATGCCCCAGAGTAGCCCGGTTAAAAAGGGCGACCATAATGCCTGCAGCAGCCTCCATCGACGGAAACAAAAAGGCATGAGGGTAACTGGAAACCAGGGGCGGACGGTCTGCATCTCCAGTGATATACATGACACCTGAAAGAGCCGTCACCGCAATATCGGAAGAAGTATAGTTTCGATATGGCCCCTTTTGGCCAAACGCGGTAATGGAACTCATAACAATCTGGGGATTGATTTGGCTTAAAACCGAATAGCCTAACCCAAGACTATCCATAAAACCCGGGTCGTAGGATTCAATAA
>DEUU01000299.1 GCA_002362735.1 Dehalococcoidia bacterium UBA3254 | reverse complement strand
TAAGCTTGCTGTAAGCCTGGCTGGATTCCAGCCAGGCTTACAGCAAGCTTAGATGGCTCTGATTTCTTCGTACATAAACTTAACGTAGGATATGACGAAACAGACGATAGTCAGTAAAATGGAAATAATAATCTGGGGCCAAACACTTAATAAGCTTTGTCCCAGAGATAAGGCGGTTGGAAGCATGTAGTTACCGGCATCGCCGATTAATAGCTGAAGTATTTGTGACGTAGATCTGGCTGCCGGTACCAGTATCACAGCCATAGATTCATTAAAAAGCTGGATAGGCGATATCCTGGAAATATTAATCAGCAGCTGGATATTCTTGACGGCTGCTGCCTGGGTATCACTTGTCATCGAACTGGCAATGATTTGGTAAATGATCGGAAAGAAGAAAGCAAAGAATAACCAGATGACGATAGAAACAATAGCGGATACCGCAACCTGTTTAAAAAGCGTAGAAAACAGGATTGCCAGTCCCAGCCAGAAAGCTCCATAGACAATGGCGATGATAAGGAAGAAGAAAAGTCTCCAGACCTCTTCTGCGACCGGCGGAACACCTATCATGCGTATGCCCAGTCCGGAAACCAGAAGGATGATAGAAAGAATCAGAACTGCAATAGTCATGACTCCAGCGAGGAACTTGGCATTAATAATATTGTCCCGGTAAATCGGTTGCGAGACAAGCCGGCTAAGAGTGCCGTTATTTCTTTCGGCGTTGATTGCATCCAGACCGAGAATTATTCCGACAATAGGGATCAGGATTGCCATGAGAGAAAGAAAAGAGTTGGGAATAAGGCTACTGGCTGTACTGCTGAGCGAGGTGGTGAAAAGGGCAAGGAAAACAAAATCGCTCGATGAAACCGTAGCCCGGATATTATTTGCGGCAACAAAGACCGCATAAACGCTGGCTAACAGAACAATCAAAAGCAGGAATATAAATCGCCAGCTGGTAATGTGGTCTTGAAGTTCCTTTTTATAGACTGTTAAAAATGCTGACATGTTAAGCCTCTCTAAATATCTTCATGTAGATGTCTTCAAGCCCCAGGCTCTGAAGGTTCATTTGAGTGATTAAGCCATTTTTATCGGCAATGGCTTTTGAAATTTGGCGCCGCAGATCTTCAATGCAGGTAATGCTAAGAATGTTTTCATTACGGTCAATACTGATAACGCCTCTTACTGCCTTGATTGCATCTACAATATCCTGAGTAATTTCAGCTAATTGAACTTCGATCAGCACTTTGCCGCCGCCGGCTTTTCGACCCAGTTGTTCAATAGACCCTTCGGCTATCAACTTTCCTTTCGACATAATACCGATATGGCTGCAAATACGCTGCACCTGAGCCAATTGATGAGAAGACATGATGACCGTCATATTGTTCTCTTTTGCAATATGGCTAATCAAGTCGAGAATCTGCGAGATGCCGGCAGGATCAATTCCTGTGGTCGGTTCATCCAGGAAAGCTACCTTTGGCCTTTTAACCAGAATGTCTGCAATAGCCAGGCGCTGCTTCATACCTTTTGAAAAATGAGAAACAAGTTCTTCTGATCTTTCTTTGAGCCCAACGTCATCCAAAGCTTTGGTTACCGTTTTATCTGCTATTTCACCGAAGATGTTATTCAGGTTAGCCGTATAAATCAGGTTATTCCGAGCACTCAGATCGTTATAAAACCCCACTTTTTCCGGGATATAACCGGCGATGCTTTTAACTTTTAAAGAGTCGTGTGTCGAGTTGAAACCTCCGATACTGGCTGTACCTGAGGTGGGGTTAGTCAGTCCCAACAGCATCAGGATCGTGGTAGTCTTACCTGCACCATTTGGCCCCAGAAATCCAAAGAGCTGACCTTCATTTATTTTAAGGTTTAGATTATCAACTACTGTTGTATGACCGTAAACCTTGGTTAGCTTTGAAGCTTCTACCATTACCATATTCTTTACCGCCTGCCCAGTCTCATAAAGAGTAAAGCTAAGCCGACAATAACGACGACGATAATGATGATGCCCACCCAACCCCAGATAGACGGTGTCAGAACGGTCACTCTAACTTGCATGGTCTGGTTAACTTTAGTATTACTGGCATGCAGGGTGATAACATAATCTCCCGCGACAGTTTTACCTTCCGGCGGTTTAATGACAACAGTTTCAACTTTAGTAGCCCCAGGATCGATAGAATCAACCTTTTCAGGATTGAAAGTTACGCTCCACCCTTCGGGTTTATCTGCTGAAAAGTTCAAGCTGTCTAACGCAGCGGTTCCACCATTGACCAGATTGATGGAAAAATTGTTATCCTTTCCGGCAGTTGCCTGGGTAGTCAGATTTCCCGTATCAGTTGTCAGAGAGAAAGTATATTTAGCTTTTACAGTAGCAGTCAGATCGGTTGAAAGATTAAAAGTACTTGAAGCTGCTTTTAAAGTTAGTTTGTAGGCTCCAGGATCGGGGGTTTTGCCGGATTTGGGGAAAAGATAGATAGTCAGAGTTTTTGTATCCGGGGAACCGTACTGCATCGGACCAATTTCCACAGAAGATACTTGTTTACTGGAATATGAAATATATGAGTCCCAATCCGCAGGAGTGACAGTAGACAGATTTACGGTAATACGATTGTCGCCATTATAGGAAAGGACAACATCGTAAGAAAAAGTAGCACCCGAGTCATCTGAATAGGATGGAACATCACATTTTAAAGTTAAAGCTGACGGGGTAGCCGTAGGAGTGGGAGTCGTGGCTGTAGGAGCAGGAGTGGTAGCCGTAGCTGTAGGCGTAGGTGTGGGTGTAGGTGTGGCGTCTTGGGCACTTACTGTAATTTGAGATGCAACAAAACCACCTGCTAGCGTAATAACGAGAGCTAAACAAATGAACAAGTAGAGTAACCGTGATTTTCCCATTGTGAAATGCCTCCATTTGACACGTATTATCGGTATTTTATCACCCGAATATTAAGAAATTATTAATAACAATATGGTAACCATTCTAGCCTACCCATTAAACAATAGCAAGAGTGTAAATATTTATTACACGCTTGAAAAGAGTGTCCAAATACGGTACAATTCTAGAGCTATTTTACATATATACGATGGAATTTGCAAATGAAGCACACTTACATCGGTATAGATATAATTGAAATCACCCGTATTGATGATGCTATAAAGCATTGGGGAGACCATTTTCTCCGCCGTATTTATACTGACAAGGAACTATCTCTGTATGGAAGCAGTCTGGAATCCCTGGCAGTTCGGTTTGCCGGGAAGGAAGCCGTCATAAAAGCGATCAGTGTTCCGGAAAATAATCTAAGCTGGAAAGATATAGAAATACTTTCTGAATCCAATGGAAAGCCTGTAGTTATATTATACGGGCAGGCCAGGGTACAAGCACAGGGATTTGGATTAGAATGGTTAGAAATAAGTCTATCTCATTCACGCCAAAATGCGATCGCATTCGTGGTTGGAATACCAGATTGAAGCTTTTTAACGATTTTGACATAAAGCTATATTGTCCCTAAAATAAGCATGGTGATAATATTAATATATTGCAGCCGGTATTCTTAGGCAAGGAGAATTCAGATGTCAGGTCATAATAAGTGGTC
>DEUU01000001.1 GCA_002362735.1 Dehalococcoidia bacterium UBA3254 | reverse complement strand
TCAGCAACGCCGACCAGGTTCAAGATCATTGCTGCCACGATGCCGGTGCGGTCCTTGCCCCAACCGCAATGGATGAGCAGCGGCTGATTTCCGGCTTCGGCTACGACCTCCAGGGCTCCGAACAGCCTTGGCGGAAACCCGTCCTGGCGCAAGCGATACAGATAACCCGCGCCCATATCGCCGGTGCTGACGCACTTTTCCATCTCTTTACTGTAATAGTCCTCTACCGACCACAGGAAAGGCATATTGATATAGCGGGCGCCGATTTCTTCCAACAGAGCACTTTCTCGTTTCTTTTGGGCATCATCCGGGTTGTTCAGGTCGATAACGGTCTTGAGCCGGATAGTCTCTTTAAGGAATGACTTGTCTTTGTCGGACATTTTAAGCAGGCCTCCGCTGCGGAAAAGCATCCGCCGCTTTACGTTTCTCCCTTCAGCAGCGGTATACCCTCCGATATCACGGAGGTTGTAGATGTTCTCAAACGGAATAATGCGGGTTAAATCATCCGCCATCTTCCACACCCTTTTATCTCATGCCTATACCCTTGTTGGGGCAGGAGAAAACCTTTTCCCTTAACGAATTCTTTGGATTCGTCTTTTTCCTGAGCCGTTCCACGGACGGCTCTACTCCAGCAGCGCTTTTTCCAGCCGTTTTACCAGTGTCTTTTCCGCCCCGTACTTTTTATGGTAGCCAGCAGCGGAACCGTATTCTTCCTTCAGCCCGTCGAGGAATCTTCAACCCACTTTTGTCTATCATTAAAGGACGTCGCCAAATATGCATATCGGAAATCACTCCGTCTCAGGATAAGCAGCTTTCAATACACGCAAAGCCCTTAGGGTGACCCATTTGCTTGGTTGTCCTTTCTTTTCTTGTATGTCCGCCAACTCTTTGCCGGTAATATATAGTCTCAGGGAGTTCTGGTACCAATAAAAGACTTTTGTTTCTTGTGTGTCTGACAACTCTTTGTAGGTGCGTTCCAGTAGCCAACGTCCTTGTTGGTTTTGCTTTCTAATGACCTGATTTATCGCTTTGGCTAACCGGGGATTTTGGGATTGCCCCTGCGCCATCAGTACCTCCATGTTCTGAAGCATGTCGGCTTCGCTCATAAGGGGAAAATAGAACTTGAACCAATTTGAGCTAGGCTTATTCCCCCTGCCAAAGGGGTAGTCGGCGACCGCCGGGTCATGGCTCAGGAGAAAGTCCACACCACGTTTGATGGCCTCCTGCATATTCTTCGTCAGCTGCGCTGGTGGAACCTTATTCAAGGCAATCATTGCCTTGATCGCCCCCCAGGCGCATGGTAAATTGGCATTGCGTTGTGAACAGACAAATGGAAGAGAAGTATCCTCGGACTTATCGTGAAGTTTGTTTATGTCGCGTTTCAAAACGTCAGCCACTCCCTCTCCGGTGATAGCTTGCGCCAGCCATTCCATTGCTGTCTGCAAACGTGGGTCTTTAAGCCAACCGAAGTCTATCAAAGCTGCCACTATACTGGCTGTGGTGCAATACGTGTGGTCATATGGACTACCATCGCTGCCAACGTATTGGGAGAGTAAAATCTCACAACCACTACAAACACGATGGTCGGCTCCGTCCGCTCCGAACTGCGCCAGGAAAACAAGAGCTGGCATCGTTCCCGTGAACTTGGGTCCCGGAGTTCCCCAGTATCCTTTCGGATGCTGCGCTGCCAGGATTACCGGTACCGGACCACTGACCATGATAGCGGCCCTGGCAGCTTTGACTTCACTATCACTTTTGTCTCGGCCGAGGATATCAATCAAAGTAAAGTAACGAATAGCTGGTTGGCTCCTGTCGTTCTCCAACAGCCACGGAACCGGGTCTCCCTTTAGTTTGTCTCTCCAGCTATGCATGGGCAATTATTAAACTTCACCTCGATTAAAGTCAATGCGGAAATTACTTAGATTCCTTCAAAAGAAACAAAATAGTATTTTGGTTAATATTTTCAGAAAAACAGACCGACTGGTTAACCAAGAACTCAAGTTTTCCAAGACACTTTTTACTATGTATTCCTTTCCTTCAGGCTTCTGGTATTAAGCAAGTGAAATCGGCTAACTACTAGAGAGATGTAGAACCAGATACTATTTTTATCCAGAATACCGGTCTTTAATAAAAAGAAACTGACTGAAACGGGACATTATTCTATACATGAATAGTAGGATATATTTTATTAGGGATGCTGTCGATGATTCCTAAGCGGTAGAAAGGTGTAAAAGTAGCAGTTCACTGCCGTACTCCGTTCCTCCATATCATAACGTTGAAATATCAGGGTAATAAACCAGGAGGATAATCAGGGGTTTATGCAGGACGAAGGATTGGGGTTCCAGATTATGGTGTACTTTATGGCAAACCCTATGGTAATCTATAAGGCAAATCTATGGCAATCCTTCTGTACCAGGAGGTAGCAATGGCAAAGAAAGTAACGCATAAACCACCATCCCGGGTACGCTATGAAAAGAGTAACCCTACCGTCAGTTGCCGTGTTCCCAGAGAATTATACGATCAATTGGCTCGGATTAAAAATCGAGAGGAGAAGAGTTTCGCCGACATTCTAAAATTGGGTTTGGAAAAAATTGATAACTTTAACAAACAATTAAGTGAAACAAGTAAGAAGAGCTACGTTGAAGGCTACCAAAAAGGTTATGCTGATGCCGAAGGTATCTACAAGGTAATGTATCATTGTTATAAATGTAAGCGGACAATGGTAGTAGACAGCACAGAAGAGAAGGAAGTAATCGATAGGTTTATGAGCGAAAAGTGGGCTCATGACAAGTGTCAGTCAAGTGTAATTCGTATCTCCAACTCAACCATCAGGGAAAAAACCGCCAGTATTTGATAAAACAAGTAATCACCTGGTCGATATCAGAATCGACGGGCAGAGCTGTTTCAGAAAGACCAAGGTGTATTCCGGGTACAGTAATAGTTTGGGCTTTTGGTAGGATAATGAGGTGCTATTACGTTCCTGAGCAACTGGGCGGATGGTACAACCTGAGGGGTGGAGGTAACGGTTATGGCTATTCTATTTTTTGAATATTTGAACGACTCGCCTTTCTGAACAAAATCTGAACGGAAACGGTTATTATCCTACCCTCGGATTTACTCTTTTTTCGTCAATTTTTCATATTTTATCGAAAATGTAGGTTCATTTTCTAAGTGCACGAATGTTCAAATTGTGCAATCCTTAAACTGCCATAAATCCCTAATCAGGGTTGAACCTTAAAAACTAAATACATACCAGGCGTGATAACCACCCTCCAGCGTCCGGAGTGGTCTGGACGGAAGGAGAGCTTGTTCTCCATGCATCCCATACCCTGTGGAGGGGAATAACTAACGGAGGTAGCGATATCGAAATCAAACTGGGAAGAATAGCAGCAAGTCAATCAGTCTACGAACTGATGTTAAATAACCAT
>DEUU01000350.1 GCA_002362735.1 Dehalococcoidia bacterium UBA3254 | reverse complement strand
TTAAGTGTGATCTTACTTCCACATTGTGATTATGATGCTAACGCCACTGCTATCGAACATATTTTCCAGTGGCATCACTCTGAGAAATGAAGATATATCATCAAATTAATGATTGCAGTTCTATATAATCAAATCTAATATCTTGTCTATATTAAAAGCTTTTAGCTCAGGAACTCTGAAACGGGCTGACTGATCCGCTTTCTCCTTTTCAAGATCACCATTGGAATTTCGAACTTCGTTCTCTTTAGACTCCCAGAGGCTACCATAATTCGGAAACACCCGGGTGATCTCCTCAGAAATTTCCTCGGGAGAATGATAGTCCATTGGATATCCTGACGCAGTTGACAGTGCTGCTATGATCTCCCAATTGGTCTTACCGGATGGTGGCTTCAGAGCTTGATGTAGTTTTTGAACCCTTCCTTCACAATTAGTATAAGTACCGGAAGTCTCCGCAAAAGTTGACCCTGGCAAAATCACGTGAGGATAGGGCGGGCTCGACGGTAATACAGTATCTATCAGCACGGAAAATATCGGGACACCAAAGATTCCGTTTCCTATATCGCCCAGGGCTTCTTTACCTATAACTACCAGACCCTGGATATTGCCTTTTTCAATGCCAGAAAGGATTTCGATAGCCTTTAATCCTCGTTTCACAGGCATCTTTGCTCCCCATGCCTTTGACAATCTTTGTCTGGCTGCTGTGAGTGTTTCCATATCCAGCAAGCCTCGAACGTTTCCGGGAGTAAACAACTTGATAATTCCCGCTCCTTTACTTCCCAAATTACCGGTGACGAGAGCCAGGTCAGTTAAAAAGTCCATTTCAGCGGAAGTTATTGAATTGGCGTCAACCACAATTACCGGCCTCTTGGCTCTTATTAGCATGTGAGTTACATCGATTATTCTCGAAGGATTAACCCACGGAATATTAAGGATCAGATCTCCGTTCAATTTGGAAATTCTTTCCGCGAATTTCTCAAAGCCCTTAGTCCGAGTCTGAATAAATTTGCGATCGACTGTTCCATATGACAGAATATAATAAAGCATAGCCTGCAGTAATTCCCCGCCTGTCCGCCGATTAACTTTGAGAGTTACCCTGGACACTACATCCAGTCCAGTCTGACGAGAGTTAAGAATGGCCAAACGAGTCCCGCGAGATACCGCTTCTCTGACCTTAATAGCGAGAATCGGATAGTCCCTGGATAAATCGCAATTATAGGCCATGATAAAATCGCTGGCCGCAATATCGTTGAATGAACAATCAGGATTATCTCTTTCCGAAGAGGAGTTCCAGTTTAATACGGATGCAGAAAAGGAACCGATATTATTTGTTCCCAGCGCCAACCTGGCCATTTTTTGCGCCAGATAATTTTCTTCATTTGTCAAAAGCGGCGAAGTAAGTACGGCAATACTCTTGGACCCTGCTTTTTTCCGAATTGCAGACAAAGCTTTGCCTGCCACGTCTATCGCCTGGTCCCAATCAGTCTGTACCATATGTCCGTTCGGTTTAACCATTGGTTCTAGTAACCGTTCTACATTCTGTATGGCGTTGATTTCAAAAGCTCCCCGGTGACACAGATTACCGTTGTTGACGGCACTTCCTACCTTCGAAGTCACTTCTATTATCCGGTTATTTTTAACGTTCAGATCGATATTACAGCCTATACCGCAGTAAGGACATACCGTAGGCACCTTTTCGGACAAGAATGGTCCAGGTTTGGACAAAGGTATCCTGGAGACAATGGCTCCTGTCGGACACGTCGAAACACATTGTCCGCAGGAATCACAACTGGTCTCGCAAAGCGGCATTCCTAAAGAAGGTTCAATGGTTGTCTGTATTCCCCGGCGAGTAAATCCCAGAGCGCTGGCGCCTTCCACCTCAGCACAAATCCTGACGCATCGGCCGCATAAAATGCATTTGTTCTGGTCTCTCAAGATATACGGATGCTCGTTTTCTTTAATAGCCAGATGACGCTTCTTTCCGGCATAAACCTTATCATTTACTTTATACTCGGTTGCCAGCTCTCTCAATTTACATTCAAATACATCCAGGCATCCGCAGGAGAGACAACGTCCAGCTTCCTTTCTAGCCATCTCCTCGGTGATACCCAATTCAATTTCAGCAAAGTTTTGTCGGCGCTTATCTGCTTTTAGAACCGGCATTACCGCTCGTTCAACTTTTTCAATTGTTAAGTATTCTTTTTTATCTATTTTTTCCAGATTGCCTTTAGAGCTGTTATATTGTTTTTCTACCGGCTGAACCCTACCGTTTCTCAGATATTGATCGATATACTTCGCAGCGCGGCGGCCGGCTCCGATAGCTTCCACGGCTGTTGCAGGACCCGAGGTACAATCGCCTCCAGAGAATATTCCATTGACTGAAGTCTCCATGGTCTCTTCGTTAATAGTAACTTCACCATGAGCACCCAGTTTAATCATCGAATTTTGCCCCAGACCGCGAGCATCGATAGTCTGGCCGATGGCCATAATAACCGCGCTTACTTCGATATTAAACTCCGAGCCGGGTAGTGGTTCCGGTCGTCGTCGACCAGACGTATCCGGAGCTCCCAATACCATACGGATAGATTCTATAGAAGACACCCTCCCGTCTTTCGCGTTCAATTTAACGGGATTGGAAAGAAATTGAAATTCCACACCTTCCTCTTCTGCTCCATCAATCTCTTCTGTATTAGCCGGCATTTCCTGCCTTGACCGCCGATAAACGACGGTTACTTCTCTGGCACCCAATCTAACAGCTGTACGCGCAGCATCTATAGCTGTATTTCCACCACCAACCACCACAATCTTATCGCCAAGGTCCACTTTTTTCCCAAGTGTCACATCCCGCAGAAAACCGATTCCAGAATAAACTCCGGGTGATTCTTCTCCCGGTATTTTCATTTTCTGGTCTGATTGTGCCCCTAGAGCAAGGAAAATCGCTTCAAACCCGCTGGATCTCAGGCTTTCTATTGAGAAATCTTTACCCAGAGAAACATTATTTTTAATTTCACGGCACAACCTGGTAACAGAAGTTATTTCTTTGTCCAGAATAGACTTTGGCAACCTGTATTCCGGAATTCCATAGCGCAGCATACCGCCCAATTTTTGATTGGAATCAAATAAACTTACGGAGTGCCCTTCAAGAGCTAGATAATATGCGGCCGAAAGCCCAGCAGGTCCTCCGCCGATAACGGCTACCCGATGTCCGGTGACAGGTTTTTTCTGAGGGATGTACGGACCTCCGAATCCAAGATCCATATCGGCCACAAACCTCTTTAACATGTTAATTGCCACTGGCCCATCCACAAGGTTACGCCGGCATTGTTTCTCACAAAATCTGGGACAGACGCGGCCGCAAACCAGAGGCAACGGATTGGATTCTTTTATCAGTTTTAAGGCTTCAAGATAATCTCCATTAGCAATATGAGCAATTTGACCTTGAATATCGATCCCTGCCGGACAGGCAACATTACAGGGACTTTTGCAGTCTCCATAATGATCTGATAGAAGAAGCTCTAAGGCTATCCGGCGGCTTTCGGTGATAGAATCACTCTGAGTTTTAACCACCATGCCCTGAGTAACTGCAGTGTTGCAAGCAGGCACCGGCCCTTTCGCTTTTTCCACTTCTACGAGACATAACCGGCAGGCGGCAGTAGGTTTTAACCTGGGGTCATGACATAAGGTCGGAATATTAACACCGTATTGTATGTCTC
>DEUU01000213.1:2316-2610 GCA_002362735.1 Dehalococcoidia bacterium UBA3254 | reverse complement strand
ACGAAAAGGTCCCCTCTTACCACACAGAGCGAAGGTCGTCCACGGCATGCTCGGACTGCCTCTCCTCCGGTGGCCGGTGTCTCAGTTTGCCCGAGGTCGAGATCAGGGACCCGCCAGGCGGCATGTCGGTTCTAATGGTTTGGAGCGCTTGAGGATCTCTTCCAGGTGGGCCTGCCAGAGCGCCGCCGCCGAGTGGGTGCGGTGACCGCAGGCTTTTTCGCTGATGGGGATGACCACGTGACGGCCGCGCCTGACCCGCCGGCCGGCGTCCTCCTGGATGCCGAGCTCCAACGC
>DEUU01000213.1:0-1962 GCA_002362735.1 Dehalococcoidia bacterium UBA3254 | reverse complement strand
TCCTCAGACCCGCCTCATTGCCGATTCAGGGAAGGAATCTACACCTTGGCCGACCGATAGATATTCCATCGTAATAACATTCCGACTGACTCCATATATTTTAATTTGTTTTGATTAAAAACTCTCTTGACTTATGAAATTTTGTTGAAATATAATTTCGCCAAATTTCCATTTTTTTCTTGCTGGACTCCAATACAAATACCTCCTGAATAGCGGTCCGGCTTCTGCCCTCACCTTGGTCTTTTGTTTCTGCATCACTTCCATTTACTGCTTTGCAATACTCAGCAAAACCGGAGGTGTGCAAATGAAGACCTTTTTGCGTAAAATCCCCAGGCTAAGGCTTTTAAGATGGATCATCATTAGACAAAACCAACGGCTCTGCTGGTGGCCACTGACTCAATCTGTAATAGTATTCGGTTACATAATGGGTGATTTTGACCTTTCTGTTTGCTGCTAAACCTTCACAGGGGAGAAACTCAGGAGGTCGTTATGAACTCACACATCCGCTGCATTGCCATCAAATCCAGAATTAAGACGGCAGTAAACCTTTTGACGTACATTTTAATTGTGGGAATTGTGCTGGCTGAAATGGGCTGCGCTTTGAAGGGCTACACCAATGAGAGGATGACCTCGAATATGACCAACAAGGGTGTCAAAGCTACCTACAATTTAGAAAATAGAGAGGGGTCCTCAAAAAATGCACTTGTTATTCTATCATTGTCGGGCGGTGGTAGTCGAGCTGCGCTGTTTTCGACTTTGGTAATGTTATCCTTGGATGAAATTCAGGCTCAAGGGTCAACGCTTTTGAAAGAGGTTGATGCTATTTCTTCAGTCTCAGGGGGTTCTTTAGCGGCTGCTTACTACGCGATTTCTAAAGATCCCGGTCCATCTGTTGAGATGCAAGACCGCATTTGGGATAAAAATACCGCAACTGAGATTATGTCCAGAAATTACCGCAGCAAATGGATAGCCAGCTGGTTTTTGCCGAATAATATCTTCAACTACTGGTTCACCCCATATAATCGATCTGACATTATGGCAACAACGTTTGCAGATAATTTTCTCGATACGAGGCACATCGGAACAGATTACAGGTTCAGGGATATCGGCCAGACTCGACCAGCGCTGATAATCAACAGCACCGATGGAACCTCTGGAGAAAATTTCGGCAAAGTTTTTACTTTCACCACTGAAAGCTTTGATACATTGCAATCCGATTTGGCAAACTACGAAGTCGCACGCGCCGTTATGGCATCCGCAAGTTTCCCCTCTGTCTTTAACTATATGCATCTCAGAGACTACCGGTTCATGGATGAGAAGTACATTCATATCTTTGATGGAGGCAATAGCGATAATCTCGGGCTAAAAAGTGTATTCGGCATCCTTGATAATACTAGGGACAAATATGACTCGATTATCCTAATTTTGGTTGATGTATTTACCCAAGGCGGAGGAGTTAATGATAGCGTGATAGACGGCCGCGAATGGCCGATTGACTTTTTTATGGATACCAATTTTCTTGAAAGCTTCGATTGTCTACTGTCGCGGAATCGGGAGAACTTGATCGAGAATGGGATTAATTATTTCGAATGGCTTAAGACTGCACTTAAAAAGAACGCTATTTTTTATCACATAAAATTTGATAACCTGCTTGCGCTGGATCAGGCACTCTATCAAGAGGTAAATTCTATCAAAACAGATTTCAATATCTCCAAGTCAAGTATAGAAGCATTGAAGAAAGCATCTGCCTTACTTATAACTGATCAAAATGAGTGTTTGACGCGCATTACTAGCCTTTTGTCCGGAAAAGCTGCGGATCTTGGTAACACATACTGTACCTGGCCACCGATTCAAGAGGATATAAATAGAATTCACAGGGCTCCACAGGCTCCCATTAGTCCGTAAATGAATTGAATATCTGTTGTCAATGTTGAAAGCCATTAATACTTTCTAAGGACTGCA
>DEUU01000392.1:2209-3078 GCA_002362735.1 Dehalococcoidia bacterium UBA3254 | reverse complement strand
TATTTTGTATGGTATACGCAGCGTATTGTCTTGTTCATAAAATATCAGGTTGTCTTCAAACCTCATGAAATGTCATTCTGAACTTGTTTCAGAATCCTCTGTTACACAATCATTAAAAAAACATTATTTTATTTAGCTGCCAGGTCAGGATTTAAGATAAAATGATAAACCTCAGAACCACTGCCGGATGGTACTGTACTCATCACCTCGATATCGAAGGAATCCCCTTTAAAGTCAGCCGGTATAGTGAAGATAATTGTCTTCGTTATCTGTGTCTCTTCACTACTATTGTTCCAGCTCATTTCACCGACAGGTTTCTTGTTGAACAAAACGGTCATGCTTTCGGTAAAGATTGTAACCGTTTTGGTATCGTAAGATGGAATCAGTTGCAGATTGATACTCACCTGGTCTCCTGGGTTGATCCCGTTGGGCGGGCTTGACCAGAAGCCGATTGAGCTCATAAACCCGGTATATCTGGTTGGGCTCCCACCCCAGGCAATAGAAGATGAAAATTGGCCGCTTCCCGGTCCCATCATAGCGCTTCCGACTATTATCTGGAACTTATTGTTGAAAAAGTCCTCGCTATCTGCTGTTACGCTTGTAACCACCGGCTTGCCGGATTCCAGGATATATTTCTTGATATCAAGGTCAATGCCGAATTTTTCTTTCAAGAGTTTGGCGTATTCATCTTCACCGTCGGTAGAATACCAGGCCTTGATCAGGCTGACTACATCATTGGCGCTGATTTCTTTGTCATTGGTAAAAGCGGTTGTATTCCAGTTGCTTCTCCCTGTGTCCCTGAGAATTTTACTTACCATATGGAAAAGCTTATCCAACCGGAGCTCAAGGGTGTCGTTACTCTCACTATA
>DEUU01000392.1:1123-1867 GCA_002362735.1 Dehalococcoidia bacterium UBA3254 | reverse complement strand
TTCCTGGCTCAAACGCATTTTAAAGTTCTCTTCCATATCTTTTCTGACCTGCTCCCGCACAGCATCCAACTGGGATTCCGTGGCGGGAGGTAAACCCAGTTCAGCCCGCCGCTTCTTCTCCTGCTCTATAGCTTCCGATTGCAGCCGGGTAGCAATTCCACGCATCTGGTTCCATAGACCGTCAAAATCCTCGGGATCGACATTGTAACCCCAGAACTTATTGTCCGCCCCGTTCTTGAAAGCCTGGAAGGCAGCTTCTATTTCGGCATCCTTCCAGAGATCGATGTTATACTGCACTACTTCGGCTCCGGCGTTCACTAACTTGGTAATCAGAAAACCGTTGGCGATCTTTTGCCCCAGTATCCGCCCGGCCTCTGTTAGTTGACCTTCCGCTAGATAACCGGCAGCTTCGGCTGCAGCCCCGATCATATTTGCATTCCCGCTAACTCCCTTTAAAATATTTAAAAATGCAGCTTTATCTACGTGCTCTACGATCTGCTTGCCGGCGAAGACCTGTAGTGTGGCGTTAAATTTCTCATAGTCTCTGTTCGCGAAAAGCTCTATCAGGTCGCGGTATTCATCATCATTGGCAAGGCTGGCGACAATTTTATATTTAGTTGAGCTGTCCTGCCACTTGAGTTGATCCAGTAAAATCATGTCCACTACATTGGCTACCAGGTTTTCAACCAGCTTGTCCACCTTCTTCTGGGTCAGGGCGGCCAGGCTGGCGCTGTGGGTATATTG
>DEUU01000392.1:0-855 GCA_002362735.1 Dehalococcoidia bacterium UBA3254 | reverse complement strand
TGTTCCTCGACACTGACCTTACCAACCCCGAAAAGGCTAAAATGGTAGGTGTTGAAGGTTATTGCCCCGCGGGTTGAGTCAACTTTCGCAGGAGGAAAGTAATCCCAATCCTTGCCGTTGTAGTAAGCAACCCAGATGTTACCGCCTTTTAAGTCATCGGTAAATTTGGTATTGTCCACCTGGAAAGTGACTGTTGCCGGACTGTTAAGCCGGGACTCTGCACCGGTTATTTCTACCGGTGCTCCAATGGGTGAAAATTGATTATTCATGACCTGAGGAACGTTTTTCGGATTTGTGAGGGTCAATTTGGTGCTCGTGGCAAAGGCATTCCCGGGAATTGTCATCTGCACCCCATCTGTGTTCAATTTCCCGGCAGTCACTGCTTGTTTATCACTGGCAACCGTAATTGGTTCGTCGATGACAGCTTCATATTTCCAATCTATCGCTATACCTGGACTGCTCTTGGCCGGCTGCCCGGTCCGGTTATTTCCTCCCGAACAACCTGTCAATAACACAGATAAAGCAACTAGTAAAGTTAAAAACAGGGTAACAACCCCCCGCATACCCATCGAGACCTCTCTTATTCTAGAAATTTTAGACACGAATAACCCGGAAACTTAATTTAGTTTGGGAATCGTATCTGATAGCAGACTATTAGGTTAACATCCTTGCAGACGATATTAGCATCCCAAAGCTGCAAAAGCAATGCCTAGATACAATTGTTCCGTTTTAGGAATTCCTCCTCTCTTTCCCCCCCTTCATTCTGAACATTGCTTGAATATTTTCTGATAATCGAATCGCTTCATCCACCTCGGTATAATTAGCTGCGTTTTGCTTCCCCTCACCTCGGGCAGC
>DEUU01000027.1:629-2576 GCA_002362735.1 Dehalococcoidia bacterium UBA3254 | reverse complement strand
GCAACCTTTATTGCTTATATTGCTATTGGATATTTTATTATCGTTGGAGTCCGCTAAATTTATGCCATAATAATTATTGTATGATGTGATCCCTTCGATAGAACAATTATTTGAAGTGCTGAATCGAATTCCAGCACCTGGGCTCATAACGGACCTGGAGGAGTTTGAGGAGACAATTTTCTCCAGAGAAACCTGATCGGCGGAGATCTCGACGGCGTTTCCCATCCCGTTACCATCTATTATTGGAAGCCCTCCACCGATATCCACCCCCCGGATGGTTAACCTCTTGTCAATTTGGAGGCTTCCATCATATGTCCCGCTGTCTATTTCTATGATATCTCCCGGAGCTGCAGCATTTATGGCATCTTGAATGCTTTCCCCAGAATGCACAACGGTTATTGATCTATCGCTCTGATTGGTATCATTTAATGGCTTTATTTCATTTAATTCCCGGATGGTTAGATTTAGAGGCAGATCCCCGTTTAAATTGCCTTTCAGATTATAGGAGTTGTTTGGTTTATCCTGCAGATCATATTTAAGCCCAGTTGGCGTAGAATACATATCTGCCAAGTTTAAGCCCAATTCTTTTGAATTATATATTTTTTCTCCTAATATATTATTTTTTGTCGTCTCGGACCATATCGATAGATTTGAGTGGTTCTTCGGATTCAGAGAGATATTTGCCAGTCTAGAATTATAAGAATCATAGTAATCGAAATTATTTGACTGATTTATAAACTGGATCGCGGAATTTTCGGAAATCAAGGAGATGTTTCCTGCCAATGCCAGATGAGATCCCTCTGGATTGAGCATCCCATTTAGCAGCGATGAATTGGAGCTGTTGATAAAGCTTGATGCGAGCGCGTTTTGTCCCGAATCATTTTCGAGGCTGCCATTTTCGTAAGCTTGAGCTGATGTAAAAAAGATAACAAGAATGAAGACCTGGATCAACGGCTTCGTGAATTCAATCCCTCTCTCCAAATCATGATATTTTACTATAAAAGCTTTCCTCCGAAGATAAATACCTAATTTGTTCGCGGTTTAGCTCCCACTTAAGTACCCTAAATTAGCCACAAAATGCATTTAGACCAAAAAATTAAATAATATAATGATAATATTAGTTCATTTGGAATATGGACGAAGGAAAAATGAACAAGCTACTTCTTGAGCTGGTGAACAATTAAGGCTTGAGATTGAGTTGCTTAAGGCAAATGTAAGTGAAATTGAGCCGCTTAAGGCTAAAATCCGCGAGCTTGAAGCCCGGTTAGCCCAATATGAGAATGCACACACTCCACCAAGTCTAAGACGTGGCGGCAATCGCAAAAAGGACAATGATTGCAAGGGAAAGCCCGGTCAAAAGATAGGGCATAAAGGTGTAACAAGACCCTATGCTACGCCGGATTGGCAAGTGGAAGTCACGATGGATCGCTGCCCAGATTGTGGGACTTATCTTGGCGCTCCTTTTCGAATAGACTCGAAGGTTATTGAAGAGATTCCTGAGCCTCAGCCGATCATCGTAACTGAATACAAAATTGGGCATTACATCTGCCCTTGTTGCCGAATAGAAGTTGTTGCAATCAATCCGGGCTGTCCACATGAAGGCAAATTCGGAAACAATGTAATTGCGCAGACTACATTGCTAAAATATGATGGTAGGATGCCTCACAGGAGAATCCAAGACGCAATGATGAGACTCTTCGGTCTGAAAATAAGTCCTGCTACGATACTCGATTTGACCCGTCGCGCTGCCGATGCGGTTCAATCGGAATATGAGACGATCTTAAACAAGATTCGAGGTGCACCGATCCTGTATGTGGATGAAACGTCAATCCATGTCCAGGGAGAAATACATTGGATCTGGACCTTTTCCACACCCTCGGAATCCTTTTTCGTGATTCGGAAGAGTCGAGGCATGAAGGTTTTGACGGAAGTCTTAACTCGGAGATT
>DEUU01000027.1:0-369 GCA_002362735.1 Dehalococcoidia bacterium UBA3254 | reverse complement strand
GGAGATTCAAGGGAATAATCGTGTGTGATGGTTGGAAACCTTATGTCAGGTTCACAAATCGCATTCAGCGATGTTGGGCGCATCTACTTCGAGAGTCAAAAGATATTTCTGAGAAGTTCGAGGAAGCTATTCCCCTACATAACGCGCTCAAAGAGCTTTACGAAATACTGACAGAGGCTCTGGAAAACGATCCTCCGCCAAAAGTCAGAAAGACTTTATGGCAATTGGCGCGAAAAGTGCTTCGTCACTGGATCATGAAAGAGTATTCTATCGAGAAAGTAAGGAAATTTATCGAGAAAATCAACAATGGGTTTGACTACTGGTTCACCTTTATCATTAATCCTGGTGTAGAGCCGACCAATAATCGAG
>DEUU01000438.1 GCA_002362735.1 Dehalococcoidia bacterium UBA3254 | reverse complement strand
GTAATCGTATGCGAACAAGACGTATTATTCTTAAGCACTATTGAAGACCCATAAATCAAAAGCAATCAAAGAGAGCCCTTTTTTGACTAAATATTAATATGATAATATGATGCTCTTAAGCATGAGCCGGCTGTTACAAATCTACGGTCTCTTATCCAAGGGACAGCTAATGGTGACTGCTAATCCAAAAAAGGCTTGTTTCCGTTCCTTCAGTCATCGCTTTAGGAAATCGTGTAGAGTATTTGATGATATTTAGTATGAAGGCTCAGGAGAAGTGAAAAATTTCCAGTACTCTGGAATCTAAATTAGCTCCAGGAAACAAATTGTTTTACGGCTGGGTGATTGTGGCAGCCTGTGCCTTGATGATGGCGATCACCTACGGTCTCATGTATAGTTATGGAGTCTTTTTCAAACCTTTGGCTGATTACTTTAATTGGGACCGGGCTACTGTTTCGCTAATATATTCAGCCTCTTTAATTATCCGCGGAGCCATTGCAATTGGCGTAGGTTGGTTATCCGATAGATATGGCGCGATTAAATTATCCGTCTTCTGTGGCTTTATGATTGGGTCAGGATTGATTTTATCCAGTCAAGTCCATACTCTCTGGCAATTCTTTCTGACCTATGCCGTGATTGAGGCGACCGGTTTGAGCGGAGCCTTCGGAATTGGGACAACCATGATTTCTCGCTGGTTTACGAAAAATCGGGGAGTACCTTTAGGCATCATTTCTGCCGGTTCAGGTCTCGGAACGTTATTTATCGTCCCCGGAGTAGAGAGGATAGTGAGTACTTATGGTTGGTCGGAGGCTTTTATTGTAGTTGGTATCGTTGCCAGCGTCGTGATGATAGCCTCGGCTTTTACACTACGTCCGTCCCCTCGATCTGCCCCAATAAATGAGAAAAAACCTGAGTCTCCTTCTACCAGGAGGAACCCGAGTTATGTCCTTAAAGATGCTCCGATGATGTTATTTATGGGATCCTGCCTGTTATTTTTCTTTGGTGTCCAAATAATTATGGTCCATCTGGTAAATTATGCTACAGATATGGGCATTAACCCCTTAACCGCCGCAACATTAATCAGCACGGTCGGTGCCATCAGCATCGCGGGAAGGCTGACTACCGGAGTCGGAGCGGATAAAATTGGCTTACATAACACTCTGGTGATGACGCGATGCTTTCTGGTAGTCTCATTTCTTTGTTTAATCTTTTCGAGGACACTCTGGTCATTTTATCTTTTTGCAGTGATCTTCGGCTTATGTTATGGAGGAGAGATTCCCCAAATTCCTTTGTTTGTGGGTAAATACTGGGGAACGAATGGTATGGCCACGCTGATGGGATTGAATGCTTTTATCACTAATATCGGTGGTGCTTTAGGCCCATGGATTTCTGGAATAATTTTTGATAATACCCGGAGTTATCAAATGGCTTTTATTGCCGGGGCAATAGCCGGACTGGGTTCTCTAGTCCTGATTTTGATACTGAGACGTAAAACTCGAAAACAATTAGTAATGAGACCATGATCTTTTAACATCTTCGCAAAACTAAAAAACTATCGAAGTTTTTTAAACAATAAGCAACTATTTAAATAATATGTTGCAGTAAATATCCTGGAGGTTAAAAATCCTGCAAAATATATAAAAACAGCAAGGCCGATCAGAACGGAATTTACATCTTGGCTTATCGATATCCTTAGCACTGATGCTTAATTTGTTCTGAGAAACTTCTATTAAACTTTTTCGAGTTCAGTCAGGTTCAATAAGGTTCATCCAGTATCTTCCAACTTCATGTCTGGTAGCAAGATTATTTTTCCTGGGGTATTCTCGGCCAGGAACCGGAAACGGGTTTTGTAACCAGCCATCTGCCAACACTTTCCAACAGGAGGAGTTTCATGTCCAGGTTCTGGCGGCGGGCAGGGACCATATCCACTACATCAAATCCGCTGGTCAGCAGCGCTTTTTCTAAATTTACCAGGCAGGAGATGGTACCGTGACCGCTGCCGCCCGCATAACACAAACCAATGGCAGGAATCCCGCCGTTCCTGACGGGCAGATGGTTCGGGACATTTGTGGCAAGCGGTCTTCTAAAAACGGTGGTGAACTGAGTCCGGCGGTACCGGTCAAGGAATCCTCTAATACTCTCGCTCAAATCACCAAAATATACCGGTGTAGCAAAAACCAGAACATCAGCGGCATTTATTTTTTCCACGATTGAGGCAAAATCATCATCAATAATACACTGGTGTTCACTACGACAGTTCCCCCATCCATCGTCGTTACACTGACGGCAGCGTTCCAGCTTGTGTTCAGTCAAAAATAACACCTCGAACTTTCCGCCGCCACTTGTGATACCCTGGCAAAGTGCATTGATAGCCTGGGCTGTTTTACCCTTACGGTTTCGGCTTCCTGAGAGTATTAAAATCTGCATTCTGAAATCTCCTCTTCCGGATAATCCTGATTTCATATTTTTATTAATTATAGCATTTCAATTATTTGAGCGGGTTTACACGAAAGTGCATAGAAAATTTATACCGTTCGTATGCAGGCAATCCACAGCTTTATTTCAATTTACTTTGGGACAGGTTGGCCAGGGATATAAGACGATAGAACGATGAAGATGGTTTGAGTGTAATAAAGGTATCGAGTTAATTTATCCATTGATTACTTTAATATCTCCAATTTGACTACAATCGATTGTTTTGGAAATAGAAGAAATATATAATGATAAAACCTTACTTTGCAAATGTGTTTGTGATCGCCTGTAATTGATTAATCTGTATTGGAGGAGACGGGATGAATGGTAAACCATTCGATCTAAAAGACAAAGAACGCACTCTTAAAACAGCCAGTCTGATGGGGCCGACCAGCGGTCCACCTGTAACGGTGGAGTCCAGTGATGGGAAAATAACCCGGATCAGGCCTTATCATTACGATGAAGGCCGTAACCTGGCAGACCTTAATCCCTGGAAGATTGAAGCTCGCGGTAAATCCTTCAGTGCTCCCAGCCATACCCTTCCTTCTCCCTTCTTCCTGGGTTATAAAAACCGGGTCTATTCCAGGAATCGTGTCTCCTATCCTCTCAAGAGGGTAGACTGGGATCCTAAGGGACAGAGGAATCCTCAGAATCGAGGGAAGAGCGGTTATGTCCGCATCTCCTGGGATGAGGCTGCTCAGATCATTGCCGATGAACTATTAAGAGTGAAAGATAAGTATGGGATGTCAGCCGTCCTTTCTGAATCCGATATGCATGGTGAAGGCAAGCATATTGCTCCTTCTC
>DEUU01000245.1:788-3536 GCA_002362735.1 Dehalococcoidia bacterium UBA3254 | reverse complement strand
CGTGTTTTAATTTGTCCGTAATGAATATAATTTTCAAACCATTCACCGTCACAGGGGTGCTGCCTATAGTGGTTTCTGCTCCTTTAAGCTTATTTTGCAGGTCCTTGACCTGTGTCTGGAGTGAACCAACTACGGTAGTTAGATTTTTTACGTCCTCTTTTTCACCTGTATCTTTTAGTGCTGCGACTTGTGTTTGGAGGGAATCAACTAAAGTGGCAAGATTTTTTGTATCCGCGGCTACAGCATCGATTTCACTGGTTAAAGAACCTGTTGGAGTTACCGTTGTTTTTGGTTGTGATTGAAGTTGAGATAACCTGGTGTTAACCGCGGATATTTTAATAGACAATTCGTTTATCTGTGATTGCAGTTTTTGTTCAGACCCAGATACTATTTGGGGAGACGATTTTCCCTCTGAATTGGCAGGTTTAAGAGCCACGATTAGAAAAAGAGAAATTGCCATAATCGCAACTGCCAGAATTACTATGATAATTTGTTTTTTCATCTTTAATCACTTTATTAATGGATTTTTCGCTGTACAATATATAAAGCATTAAGTTCCATTGAAACTGTTAAATGCTATCAGAAACCTCGGCTCTCATATATTTTATGGCCTCTATCATCCGACCCTATGGGCTTCATCATAGATTTCCCTGACATCGGCTGCGGTGAAAAGCCGCCATCCACGTCGGTCCCTCTTTACCGAATCCTTCAAAATTCCTGCCTTTGTCCATCTCCACAGGGTAGATCGGCTCACACCGGTCAGCCGGCAGACATCTGAGATTCGATAATATTCCTGATCTTTAAATTTAACCGGCAAGGTTTGGTACTCCTTTCAAGTGGTTGAATCGTTGCAAACTGTTTTAATGTATTTCATTATCACTGGCAGTTCGGCTATTGGGAATCACCTAAAAGTAGTGATCAACGTAGTACAGTGGTACTATACGATATGGGTTGACAGGCAATTTAAAGCATTTCACATTTCCGTTCTTTAGCCACCTCAGCACATTGACAAACCCGCAGAGAAAAGTAACTATTTTTTTAGCGTGCGCTAAGAAAATAAAAAAATGGTTCGGAAAAATCGAGATAGGTTAAGATAAATCATATTGACATTCTTGATGAGTATCTACTACGATTTAAGCAGTACCATTTGATCAGGAAGATAGTACTTTTCTCCTATGCCAAAAGGAGTACCCCGATGATAACGAAATTATCCAGGGGAGGACCGGTCTGGTATTAGAATCTAAAGGGATGGGGTTACAGAAAAAATGATAAAAATCCTGATTCCTTTGCTGGTAACGCTTGAAGCTGCTGATGGTATTCTTACCTATTCTGCAGTTGGCAAAGATTTGATACGCGAAGGCAATCCAATTATACAGAATGCCGCTGGTACGGGGAGTTTCCTGCTGTTGAAGATTGGCGGTGCGCTTCTTTGTGGCTTGCTATTGTACCTGGTATACAAGAGGTTTCCTAAAATCAGCCTTCTAACGGTCTGGACCGTTCTTATATTCTACGCGGTGCTTTTTACCTGGAACCTGAGCATCCTTTACTTAATCTAGCAATATGGTCTTGATTACCTGATAACTATGTTACACGGGAATATTGTTTAATTAATGTTATTACATTATTTATATACGCTTGAAATCAATAATGGTCTAATCATAAGAGTATCATATGGAATAGTAACAAGTTATTTGATGGCTGGCGGCTCCAGAAAGTATCTGAGATAAACAGTACCGGATTGTACCGGACTCCCCGAGAAGACCAGGGTATAATATCCTGAATTAAAATATGTTTCACTCCCAACCTTAATTACTACGCTGCTGCCGACAACTGCCTCCGGCTTCTGTTCAGGCAATTTTTGGTCGTAAAACGGATGACCGGCTAAATTTATAGGCTTCAAATTGGCATCCAGCTCTTTGCCTGCGGGAGTAGTCAACATGAAATTTATTCCTACCTGACGATTAGCTACAAACTTCCAATCCAAATCTAATGTCTCGCCATTTTCCAGGAAAATAACCAGACTATAGCTGCTATCCGGGGCCTTTAAATTGAAGTTGATTTCCTGCGATTTTCCGGCTGCGGGTCTTGCCATCGATGTTGTTACCACTTGGGCAGTGGTACTCGGACTGGGTTTCGAAGTTGCCGGAGTTACTGTCTGAGCATTCGTCTTTTGGGAAGATGCGGTATTTGAGCAACCTGTACATAATGCCAACAAAGAGATAATTATCAATACCCAGGTTACATTCTTCATCATAAGCGAATTCGGGATTTGGTCGAGCGCTCATCTAAAGCGGCGGTGACCTCCCCGGAAAGATCCTCTACGTTATTTTCTCCTGATTCTAAACAAGACACTCCAAAGTGTCAAGTTTCCATAATACCAGGGGACCATATGACCCTCCCTATTCACTGTTACCCCGTAGTTTTTCACAAGCTGAATGGTTAATTTAGCCTTAGCATAGTACTAAAGTCTGAAATTCAAACATGACGTATGGGTGATTTACGGAATAACAATCAACACATACAATAGCATCATCTCGATCAAACGAGTCAAATAAGATAACCAAAACAAATACATTAAATACTGGAAAGTAAACAATGGCCGCTAAAGGGGCAAAGACAAAAAATATGATAAATGGCTCAAAAGATTTAAAGAAGTTAAAGATTAAAAGTCGAACATCAGTGACGGTCAAGGGTATTGCTAATTATTGTTTGGTAAGTGAGTCCACGGTGCGCCGGTGGATCAAGGAC
>DEUU01000245.1:0-456 GCA_002362735.1 Dehalococcoidia bacterium UBA3254 | reverse complement strand
ACCCGGTACGGTATGCCGACCAAGGAACTCTAATGGATCTCCAATTGCGTTATGTTTTAAATTCCGGGTTCTGCTGGTTTATCGTTCTGATGGCGATAGTTGGTTACTTTCTAACCTTGAGGAGGTTAAAGCAAAAATGGGTATTCTGGATTATTTTAACGATAGGGTGGGGTTTCCTGGCTATATCGAATTCACTTTCTGCCCTGGGTATCGTGCAAAATATGGCCTATATTTTCGGCATCTGGCTGGCATCCTACGTATTAGTAACTGCCTCGCTGGTATTGCTATTTATCAAGGTAATCCAGGTAATGAAAGTTAAAGAATAAGCGACAGTATTAGATCTTATCGGATGTTGGGATGAAGTTATAAAAATTGTGGTCAAAAAAGTGCATACAAGCACAGTTGAGGAGGTGCACAGAACATAGAGAAACAATTAACGGAACAACCGTAAATATA
>DEUU01000116.1 GCA_002362735.1 Dehalococcoidia bacterium UBA3254 | reverse complement strand
CTAGGAAGATAGCTTTCTTAACCTCGGCTTTCAAGCTTTGGCCTAGCATAGCAAACCGAACTCGAATTTGAAGCTGATTTTCAGTCGGTGAAAAGAATGTTGCTGATTATTGAAGCTAATAATAAATTGGTGGAGCCGAGGGGATTCGTACTGATAAATATCCTTCAATTAATTCTCTCTCTATTTTTTACGTTTAGGTTTCCCAAAATTTTCCCATTTTGGGTCTTTTAGGGGCTTTGTCAGCTTTACCGCCTTTCCACTTATACCAATAACAAGATAGTAATACTAACGAACTACTGCCTTAAAATACAAAAGTAACCTACTTTCTGAAATCATTTCTTTCTGGAACACGTAAAGGTCCTGCCATAGAAAAAGAAAATTTAACTTAAGTTACTCATTGTTATGTAAAGCTGGACGCATGTTAAGACAGGCTTTCCTAACTTGTTCTTGACTAGCTTCCGGGATGTTAGATCGAGTTTTAAGTAACCTTAGTCTCATAATTCAACCTTTCTTCAGTTCCGTTTTACTATTCTTGCCTTCAATCGCGATATACTGAAAACAAATCCTTTTTGCTTTTGCTTGGATTATCTCGAGGTCTTCATCAGTGAATATTCCCCATCCCCTTCTATTTCTTAATCTTTTTTCGAGGACACCAGATTTCAACCATCAGAGTAGTGTCGCCCGACAAATTCCGACCCGAGTGTATACCTCCGCAGTACGGTAATAGGGACGACCATCAATTACATATGGCATGTTACTTCCCCTTTCAGTTATCTACACTTTAATACAACTTGATACAATTGCACCATAAGATATCATGCCTATCACACGATATAACTATTGAAGAAGTACTTTGGTAAGACTTAGGGTAGATTAGGATTAAATACTGAAATGAAACGACTACAGAATCAAGTGGCTAATCGTGGAATTCATGTGACCTTCTCCACGAAAACTGAGCCAACCGGATTAAGAGAAATCTGGTAAGACATAATTTGGGTAAATTCACTTGAACCATCAATGGGGACAGGTCAGTTTCCTACCGATATTATTCAATTATGGTATTTTTGATGTTAACCCCCTGGTTAATCTAAAAGAATATCTGCTTATAGTACTAAATAGTAAGCTTTGAAACTACGTTTGGACGACAAATTAGTACTAACAAGTTATTCTAATTAACTTATCCCCCCATTATGATTGAATGTAAGATCATGCCAGATTATACCGGGAGGAGTGGGGATACCTGTGATAATAAACAACAGCCCATATTATCGCATCATTTAGATTTCTCCTCTAGCATAACAGACCAGTAACAACAAAAAACAGCATGGTAACCTGGGATGGCTCTTATTTCGGTTAACGATATCAATTAATTACAGTTGAATCTAGATCGGATTCATTCTGTATGATTTAACAATTATTTATAAGTAGAAAATAAATCTTTATTCGTCTACTAGTAACAGGGAGATTATGAATGGACATCGATAATCAAGTAGTAAACCAAAAAATAAGAGAACATAGTACCTTTAGTTTAGATGAAAAGCAATTACATATTTATCGTACACTTGCTGATAATTCCCCCATCGGAGTCTATATAGTACAGGACCATAAATTCATATACACGAATCGTACATTTCAGGATTCAATAGGATACTCAGAATCCGAACTTAACGAAACTAACCCATATCAGCTTATTCATCCGGACGATAGAGAACGAGTCCGAAAAGAAGCAATAAACATGATAAAAGGATTTCACTCACAACCATACGAACTTCGCGGAATCAGTAAGTCCGGTGATATTCTTTGGGCGATTGAGAGTGTAACACCTATCATATACCAGGGAAAACATGCATTCTTGGGTAACTTCATGGATATTACCGAATACAAAAGAACCGAAGAGGCCCTTCAAGAAAGTACAGATTTTAGTACTAAC
Source organism: Dehalococcoidia bacterium UBA3254 (assembly GCA_002362735.1). The sequence goes on along the minus strand of DEUU01000116.1, from coordinate 5,693 downwards.
TTGATGGAATACTCTCCAAGTCAACTGGTAGTTTTTAATCCTGATACATCAATAAGGTACGCAAACGCTGCTTTCATCAAAGTCAATGGATGGAGCTTAAGTGAATTGATCGGTGTGACAGCTCCATATCCCTTCTGGACTGAAGAACAACATAACCCGACCCAGATCGAAGGTTTTAAAGAGGCATTACAAAAAGAAAGTGGAGAAGCCGAGACTCTCCAACAAAAAAGAAATGGAGAACAATACTGGGTTCACATTAATTGGGCTCCGGTAAAGAAGAATGGTGTAATACAGTTTATATTGGTCAACTCAGTCGATATCTCAGAACGTATGAATATGGAAGAAGCTCTGCGAAAAGCGAAAGAAGGTGCCGAAGCAGCCACCAGAGCCAAAAGTGATTTCCTCGCCAATATGTCACATGAAATACGTACTCCCATGAATGGAGTAATTGGTATGGCTGGATTGTTGGCTAATACTGTACTTTCCCAGGAACAACGTGATTATGTTCAAAGTATTCAGATATCCGCGGATGCTTTACTAAATATCATCAACGATATTCTCGATTTTTCCAAAATCGAGACAAGCAAATTAGAACTGGAAACGATAGATTTTGATCTGAATTCGGCAATAGAAAATATGAACGATATCTTAGCAGTCCGGGCTAGGGAAAAGGGATTGGAATATGTTTGGTTATTGGAGCCGGATGTACCGACTCAACTCACAGGTGATCCCGGACGGTTACGTCAAATCCTCATTAACTTAATTGGTAATGCAATTAAGTTTACTTCCAAAGGAAATATTGACATTCATATCGGATTGGTTCAAGAGACTGATACAGATGTCGAAATCCGTTTTGAAATCAGGGATACTGGAATTGGAATTCCTAAACAGAAACAAGCTGAACTCTTCCGTCCGTTCACACAGGCTGATACCTCTACTACCCGAAAATTTGGGGGAACAGGCTTAGGACTTTCCATATCGAAACGCTTGGTTGATCTTATGAAGGGAAAAATAGGGCTAGAAAGCGATGAGGCTAAAGGATCTCTATTTTGGTTTACAGTTGTTTTACAAAAACAAAAATCCAGCCAATTGGCTGGAAAGAATCCGGAATATAGCATAACGGGAATCAAGATATTAGGTGTAGATGACAATGCGACGAATAGGAAATTATTGGATCAGATTTTACGTTCATGGAAATGCCGTATTGAAGTAACCGAGAGTGCGGCGGGAGCTTTGTCCTGTTTACACTCTGCGGTAGCTGCCGGAGACCCGTTCCAGATAGCCATTATCGATATGCTCATGCCGGATGTAGATGGAATGACTCTCGGCAGGATGATAAAGGCAACCCCCACACTTGCGCAGACCGTGTTAGTGGCCTGGTCATCTTCCGGCAACCAGGAGATGAATAGCGAAGCAGAAAAAGTCGGTTTTTCCAAATATTTAATGAAACCAACTAAACAATCTCAATTGTACAACACGATTATCGAAAGTACATCTAGTAATGAAAACCTTACTAAAAAGACTATGCCGGTAGTTTCGACCACATCAGTCTCAACAGAAGTCACTCCCAAATTACGAATACTGGTTGCAGAGGATAATCTGATCAATCAAAAAGTTGCTCAAGCGTTGTTAATCCAAATGGGGCATAAAGTCGATATCACTATTAATGGGCAAGAAGCACTTAAAGCATTAGAATCGACTTCTTACGACTTAGTATTTATGGACGTACAAATGCCTGAAATGGATGGTTTGGAAGCAACACGAAGAATCCGTGAAAAAACATCCTCAGTGCGTAATCATGTTATCCCGATTATTGCCATGACGGCATCTGCGATGAAAGGCGACCGGGAGATATGTCTGGAAGCAGGCATGAACGATTATATAACCAAACCTATTAATCCCAAAATAGTGGAACAAGCCTTGGAACGATGGGCAAAACCGCATTTGGGAGATGAAGACGATAAATTAAAATCGGATTCCGATAATGTAGAGGTTATATTCGATAGATCCAAGCTACTGGAACGCGTTGGGGGAGACGAGGGTATTTGTACTGAAATACTGAATACATTTCTCATTGATTTCCCATCCAGAATGGAGGGGATGGAGGATGCCTATAACAGGGGAGATATGGAAGTCCTGAGACGTGAAGCTCATACGGTTAAGGGAGCATCAGGTAATATTAGTGCAACTTTACTACATGAAGCTGCCGCTAAACTTGAAACAGCAGTTGCTTCCGGTAATCGAGATCGATTACTTAGAGACATGGATGATGTCCGAACTGAATTCGAAAAAGTTAAAAAATTATGTCATGTAATGTCATCCCGAATTTAAAAACCAAAACAGGGAGTTGATAAGAACATGTTGAACAAACTGGAAACTTATGCAGGGGCAACAGAGATCGATATAGAACTAGCGGAGATGCTTATCAGAGAGAACCTGATAACACAGGCTAACCTGGATTCAGCCATGAAAATTCGGCAAGAAGAAGGTAAACGCTTAGCTGAAGTTCTACGGCAACACACTATGGTAAAGGTGGAAGACATAGCTACGTTCTTAAGTATAATCTTAAATGTCCCTTTCATCGATTTCCAAAGGCATAAAGTTCAACCGGCCGCAACACATCTCATCCCGGTTGATTTTGCCAGAAAACATACGTTGATACCTCTTGATGTGGTCGCGAACTGTTTATTGGTTGTAATGGCTGATCCAGAAGATGTTCAAACTATTGATGAAATTGCGATTCAAGCCAAAATGAAAGTCAATGTAGCTCTGGGGATTCCATCTGAGATAGATAGGGCAATCGATTCAAACTACCGTTCCAGTACCGAAATTGAAAAAAATATACAAGGCTATTCAACCCTTGCAACAAAAAAAGAAAACAAAATAGTGTTATCTGGGGTAGAAGACACTCCAATCACTCATACATTGAGTCTTATTATCAGTCAGGCAGTCAGGGATCGGGCATCAGATATTCATATCGAGCCTCAAGAGAACAGGCTTCGCATCCGTTACCGAATTGATGGATTTTTACACGATGTCTTCTCTTTGCCTTTAAGTGTTCATGGACCTATGTTATCCCGGATTAAGATCCTTGCTGATATGAATATCGCCGAGCAAAGACGCCCACAAGATGGTCAGATGAACTTCAAACTAGACGATCGAGATATTGACATTCGTGTAGCTACAATGGCTACCGTCCAAGGTGAACGAGCGACTTTAAGAATACTTGAAAAATCATTATCTTTGCTCAGTTTGGTAAATATAGGCCTGACACCGGATAGTCAGACAAAGGTTCAAATGATAGCGAGAAATCCGTTCGGTATGATATTGGTAGGAGGACCGACCGGTTCTGGAAAAACAACAACACTGTATTCGCTCATAAATAGTCTTGACCGTAATGGACGTAACATCATGACTATTGAAGATCCGGCAGAATACCGTTTTGAAGATATCAGCCAGAACCAGGTTAATGAGAAAGCAGACACTACTTTCGCCAGCGGACTACGATCGATTATGCGACACGACCCTGATGTGATTCTTGTGGGAGAAATTCGGGACCATGAAACAGCTGAAGTTGCCATACAATCAGCGTTAACGGGACATCTCGTATTATCTTCAATTCATGCCAACGATACGGTTGGAGTGATATTCAGACTATTGGATTTAGGAATCAAGTCATATCTTATTACCTCAACAATGGTTGGCATAATGACCCAACGAATGGTTCGTTGTCCGTGTCCCCACTGTAAATCAGTTTACCAACCTACATCGGAGGAACTTGAAGCTTTTAATAGAGAAATCTCAGACCGCCCTACCAATTTTTATGGTGCCGGAAAAGGATGTAATGTCTGTGCCAATACTGGTTATCTGGGCCGAACCGGGCTCTTTGAAATCCTTGTAATGACGGATGAAATGCGTCGTTTGGTCCGAGACAGTACAAGCGAGGTTGATATTAGGGCTCAGGCTCTCTCTGACGGAATGGAAACTATGAGACGGGATGGGATGCTAAAAGCAAAAGAAGGCGTAACTACGATCAGTGAAGTACTTCGTAATGTACCCGTAACCGGAAAATAGATTTGGATACAAAATAAAAAGATCGAATGAGTAACAAAACTTTATGGTTTTTAGATTTTAGATCTCTAGTATTATTCGGAAAAGGTAAATTGAATCCCTATTCCGAGAAATAATTGTTATGTGTTTAAAGATACTGTCACTGAATATTATCTGTACCAAATAAACCTGAGATAGTTTTGAGTAATACTAATCTATCAACTGGTTTTGATAGAAAAGCATTTGCGCCAACCTTTAGCGCGGCATCCCGATCACTTGTTTGTGCTTTGGCAGACATCATAATAATCGGGAGATCCGTTTTCCTAAGCTCAGTACGAAGACGATTGCATATTTCAAAACCATCAATCCCGGGTAGCATTACATCAAGAATAATCAGGTCGAGAGATTCTTCTCTTACTTTCCTAAGGCCTTCAAGACCATTGGGAGAGGTAATAACATCATAACCCTCTTTTGCTAAAACCAATTGGAAGAACTTCTGTGAGGTAGGATCATCTTCGATAACTAATATTTTCTTTCCCATAAAATATCCTCATTTTCCAATTTCGAATATTTTGTTTATGCCCCTTAATTATCTTGTTAAAAACCCAACACTATCTCAGGATTATACTATCTTATATTACACCTCAAAAGCCGTCAATTATACCTATTTCAACAAAGATATTTTAATAGCTATTTCACATATTTCATAAACCAAGAAAAGTATCTGTGACCTTGTATTTTAATTAACTGGCTATGTTCTCTTAAACAAATTATCTACTGGACTGGTTTTCTCATGAGCTTTGAATGCATCCTCATCTGTTAACGACTCTACGTAATGCCTGGTTATAGTTAAGGTTGAGTGACCAAGCAAATGCTGAAGATCAAAAACACTGCCGCCGTTTCGTAGGAAGTTAATAGCGAAAGTATGCCGAAAAGTATGCGCTCCGCGCTTGGCGTCGGTTATTTCTGCTCTTTCGCATTAAGGCCCTGATAAATATTTTCACACCATCTCTGGTAGTTGGTGTCCGGTTTTCCGCTATCCAAAAGGAAGGATGTTTGTCAGTTCTTTTCCGCAGGTACCGGTTGATGGCGAGCCGTGTTTGTTGGCCGACCCGGACCAGTCTTTCTTTCGATTCTTTACCCATCACCCGTATTGCGCCATTATCAAAGATTATCGAGATCCCGGGTCGAAAAAGGACGGGGCTTGGTTTTAGGGATCTTCGGTGGCCGGATCGTTCTTGATTTCCTTTTCTTCAACCAGCCAGTTCAGGAACCTCCTTCCCGCCCGGTAAAAAGTATTGACCGTAGATTTCGCATAGCCCTGGTTTTGCAGATCAACGATGAATAGCCGGAACGAATGGCCGCCGATTTCATCATTACAACCATGGATGAACTCTGACCACTTTTCGATGCGTTGGCGATATTAGCTGACGGTGGTATCGGAATAGCCTTTAGCCTGGCAATCGGCAAGCCATGAATCGACTAATACCTGAACGTGGTTTATTGATAGACAGGAGTCCTTACCGGAGCGTAGACGAGCGTGATTAAAGTTGAATGGACTGGGTTCTGTGGACATTTATTTGAGCTACCAGACCCGCATCTAGCCTCAAACTGACGAATGGTGGGCGATTCAAGATTCGAAC
>DEUU01000211.1:4051-4309 GCA_002362735.1 Dehalococcoidia bacterium UBA3254 | reverse complement strand
GCCGGGTGAGGAAATAATAAGGAGAAAATTCGATCGAGGTCAATTGCCAGACACATTCCTGCATACTCATATCAATGACTTGCCCTTCACCCGTCTTTTGCTTGTGAAATAGAGCGGCCACAATAGCCAGGGTGGTAAATAAGCCTGAGGAGAAGTCGGCGATGGAGACCCCACAGCGGGTCGGCGTATCTGGAAAACCGGTAACCGTGGTCATGCCGCCCATAGCCTGGGCCACCGGATCGAAGCCCGGATAATCCC
>DEUU01000211.1:0-3818 GCA_002362735.1 Dehalococcoidia bacterium UBA3254 | reverse complement strand
CGGATCGAAGCCCGGATAATCCCGGAAAGGGCCCGTCTGGCCGTAGGCTGAAATCGAGGCATAAATCAATCCGGGATTAAGTTTACAGATTTCCTGGCTGCTGAGACCTAGCTTGTCCATTGTTCCCGGGCTGAAATTTTCCACCAGCACATCCACCTTTTGAGCCATTTCCTTGATAATGTTGCGGCCTTTCTCAGATTTGAGATCCAGTGTAATGCTCTTTTTGCCGCGGTTCAGAATGATATAGGCGCCACCCTCCAATGCTTCGGTATGGGGTATATCATTGCGAGTCAAATCACCGGACCCCGGTCTTTCAACCTTGATGACCTCAGCCCCCAGATCTTTCAAAAGCAATGTACAAAATGGTCCGGAATATACCTGTGTTAAATCCAGTACTTTGATGCCTTCCAGTGGTCCTGCCATGTAAACCTCCGAAATTTATAAATTTAACAAGGTGAGACGCCAGAGTTGGTGAGGAACGGTGAATGTCGTTTTAATTCTACACTACGATTGGAAGGCTGACAAATATCAATACGATGATAATTGATGCATAATATTATTTAGAGGCTTACTTAAGGAGTCAGAAATGCGCTGCTTGTTCAGACTGGGATGCTTTGTAGTAGTAATCATAATCATCGTTCTGCTGGTTTTGTATTTTCTGGGGTATATTTTCCACTAGAATGGCGGGAAATAACGCCGCCACTTGTAGTCATACGGGAGAGTGGTGAGAATAAGCCACTACGCTTCTCAAAGTGAGCTTCATTTTGAATGCTAAAAGACTGGGCAGACTTAGAGATCTGCCCAGTTTCGATTATTAAGAATAGAGACCTTGATTAAATAATCGACATCGCGCCGTCGATAACCAATTCGGAGCCTGTGATATAGCTGGATTCGTCCGAAGCCAGGAACAGAATGCCGTTGGCTACGTCTTCCGCGGTGCCCAGTCTTTTCATCGGTATTTGCTGGGCGAAATCCTTAAAGAAAGCCTGCTGCTCGGCAGTGCTTTGAGGAGCAAAACCCCGAAAAAGCGGAGTGAGGATATAGCCGGGATGAACGGAATTAAAGCGGATATTTTGAGCTGCGTAATTGGTAGCGTCGGATTTAGTCATCAGCCTCACGCCTCCTTTAGAAGCATGATAGGAAGGGTCTTCTCCGCCGATCAAGCCTAACATGGAAGACAGGTTGACGACACTCCCGCCCACCCCGGTTTTTAAAATATAAGGCACGGCGTATTTAATACACATGAAGGTGCCTTTGAGGTTAATATTTATGACTCGATCCCATTCGGGGACCGAAGTTTCGTGAGTGAGTTTTTTATATCCGGGTATACCCGCGCTATTAACCAGGATATGCAGCTTCCCCCATTTCTTAAATATGTCCGCGAAATTCTTTTCTATCTCCATTTCCTTCGTGACATCCATATGGTAGAAATCAGCTTCACCGCCGGCAGCTTTTATCTCATCGATTACCCTTTTACCGTTCTTATCGTCGATATCGGTGATAGCTACTTTAGCCCCTTCTTTAGCCATTAATTTGGCTGTAGCTTCCCCGATACCGTTGGCTGAACCGGTTACGATAGCGACTTTTCCTTTAACTCTATCCACAGGATTCCTCCTTATTCTAAAAGACCAAAAGATGGCTATTCGAACTTAGGAGCGCGACCTGAAGAGACCCAGAAGATAGGCCTCTGGACATTCCTGACGATGATAGGGCCATGTTGAACGCCCGGCGGTACGTAAGCGGCGAAACTCCTATCAACTATATTTTTTTCATTATCAATAGTTATTTCAATTTCGGCGCCGAGGTCCTGGATATTATCGTAGTTATAACCGTAAAAGCCGAGCATCTCGCCGAATTTATGAGTATGGGAATCGCAGAGCTTAATTTCTCCTTTAGCTCCAGGCAATATCCACTTGGTATCGGCGTAGAACTGGGCTCCGGGAACAACTTCATTATCCACGGTAATAACCGGCTTAACAATTTTAGGATCAACTTTAGTTTCGAAAGGCAAAAGTCCAGGATTAACCCTGGCTTTATCAACAGCGTATTTGGCGTTTTTCCCCATTTTAATTACCTCTTTCTAATGCTAATTACAAATATGATTTTCCGCAGCTAGACATATTTGTCGCCGGACCCGAGGGTCATGTGGAACATCGGGGCGTCCATACGGCGAAAAACGAGCGGGCAGTGCGCCATTTGGGCGGGAATGTAGACCATGAAGCTCTTGGTGAAGACAAATTTCTCATTCTCCAGCCAGAACTCAATCTCGCCACCGAGCTCAGAGGGATCGTTAACGTTAGTGCCGAAGTAGCTGAAAATTTCGATGAAGGGATGGGCGTGGGGAGCGATGCCGGGGATTTTCCCACTCTTGACAAGCTCCGGTGTAACCAATTCTGGCATGGGCATCCTCTGCACCGACCGCTGGTCTTTCATATTAGAAGGCCATTGCCAGGTATACTCGCCGTAGAAACCACCGGGGAGGACCTCATTATCCATCCAGATAACGTGTTCCAGTCCCAGCCGGTAGCCGTCGGCGTAGCCCTGCCGGATTAGCTGAGGTCCTTTGTAGCCGGGCATGACGACATTCCTCTTCAACTCCGTAGTGATATACTTACCGTACTTCGAAGCCATTCAGGTATCTCCTTTCAGTATCTTAACCGGGATTTCCCGCATTAACTCGTGTTGATCTGATTTTACACTTTTTTGACTTTAGCAACAATTGGTTCCCGTTGTATCGCTAACTTAATGATACCAGTTGGTGCGTTGATATTGATAGGAAGGAACTAATACGTTCAATAGAGCGAATTAAATATTTATTCCGTTTGTAATTAAAAGCAATCTATACTATATAAAAAGAGAAGGAAGTACCGGCAAGGAAAGGAACACATTCCGGATACTTCCGATAACTAAGGAGGTACCAGGATGAGTACGATCACGGTGAAGGATGGCACACAAATCTATTTTAAGGACTGGGGGAAAGGACAGCCGGTAGTGTTCAGCCATGGTTGGCCACTGAGTGCGGATGCGTGGGAAGACCAAATGTTTTTTCTGTCTTCCCGCGGTTACCGCTGCATCGCTCACGACCGCCGCGGACATGGCCGATCTAGCCAACCCTGGAATGGAAATGACATGGACACCTACGCTGATGACCTGGCGGCGCTGGTAGAACATCTCAATCTAAAAGATGTAATTCACGTCGGCCATTCCACTGGCGGAGGAGAAGTCGTGCGCTATATCGGCCGCCATGGTTCGAAGCGAGTAGCCAAGGCCGTGCTAATAGGTGCGGTTCCTCCTTTGATGCTGAAGATACCCGCTAATCCAGGCGGCCTGCCGATCGAGGTCTTTGATGGCGTACGCGCCAGCGTTTTAGCCGACCGTTCAAATTTCTGGAAAGATTTATCTTTACCTTTTTACGGCTATAACAGAGCGGGTGCAAAAATCTCGGAGGGTGTCCGCGAATCATTCTGGCTTCAAGGAATGATGGCAAGTTTCCCGGCGGCCTACTTCTGCATCAAGGCATACTCGGAGACGGATTTCACCGAGGACTTGAAAAAAATGAATATGCCTACTTTGTTCCTTCATGGAGACGACGATCAGATTGTACCCATAGACGATTCGTCTAAGCTGGCGGTCAAACTTGTCAAGAACGGGACTTTGAAGATATATAAAGGCGCGCCGCACGGCATGTGCACTACCCTTAAGAATCAGGTCAATGAGGATTTACTGGCATTCTTCGGTCAAAAAGAGTCTTCCCGAGTTCTTCAAAGTGCAGGCGCTCAAGTATAAAAGTAACCTTATTGTTCAATCCTGGCTGGTAA
>DEUU01000202.1 GCA_002362735.1 Dehalococcoidia bacterium UBA3254 | reverse complement strand
CCACGGTACCTAAAGTAGCCATCCAACTTCGCAAGGCTTACGGCGGTGGAGCGGTAGGGATGGGCATCATGCCTGGATTAGGCACTGACCTGGTTTTTGCCTGGCCCATCGCTGAAGCAGGGGTGATGGGAGCTGAGCAGGTAGCGGATCTGTTTTATACCGAAGATATCCGAAAAGCGGCGAATCCGGATGAATTCCGAAAGCAAAAGATCAGGGAATACCAAAAACAGTATAATAATCCGTTTCAGGCAGCATCTGAATCTACCTCGTTGCATGATATCCTGGAACCCAGAGAAACGAGGCTCTGTTTGATACGGTCTCTAGGGTTACTGGTAAATAAAGAAGTCACTGTTCGTTACAAAAAGCATGGTATTTTCCCGGTCTAATATTTTTATCGTTAATCAATATCATAAGGCATGAAATCCAGACGATTTCCCAATAACCTTATTAACAATATTTTAATAATTTTGCTTTATCATAATGTTGGCGTAGTGCAAGCTCTTACTAAAATTGAAATTTTGAGTCCTGCTATGATTCAATAGAATTACACTATAATCAATACTGTATGCTTGGGGAGGGATAGCTTAATGTCGGGCAAGAATATTTTAAAGTCAGTGGCGCTGTTGATGCTAATATTGTTATTTGTTGCAGGATGTTCCGCAACTACAACCCCAACTCCTGCGACGCAGGCCCCGGCTTTAGATATAAAAACAACTTCTTTGAATGATGGGCAGATGGGGATTGGGTACTACAGGAAACTCGAAGTAACCGGTGGGAGCGGTCATTATACCTGGTCTGTCGTTCAAGGAACCTTGCCGGACGGGTTGGGGATAAACTCCAGTACTGGCATAATTAGCGGAAATCCAAAATCTCCCGGAGTTGAAAATTTTACAGTCCAGGTAAATGACGGAAAGACCATCACCAGCCAGAAATTTTCGCTGACCATCAATCCGGCGACAAGAACGATCGTTATTAGTAATCCGAAGCTTGTCGATGGAGAAGCTGGAGTTAGTTATTCACAAAAACTGGAGGCTTCGGGAGGAAATGGCTCTTTCACCTGGTCAATATCCGGGGGTATCCTGCCAAAAGGACTATCTCTGGATAGTTCCACCGGTATTATAAGCGGGATTCCGGAGACACCAGGCGGCACCAGCTTTAGCGTTCAGGTGACTGATGGCAGTAATACAACTACTCAGGGATATTCTCTGATAATACAGAATGCAATAAAGATTGTCGATAATTCTCTTCCTAACGGAACCGTAGATTCCATTTATGATGAAATAGTTGCGGAGATGGGTGGAAGCGGCTCTAACACCTGGTCAATTTCCAAGGGGGAAATACCCGACGGGTTGACGCTGGAACCCTCTAACGCAGAATTTTATGGTACGCCGACTAAAGCCGGGGTATTTACTTTTACCTTAAAAGTAGTCGATAGTCTGGGAGGAACGGCGTCTAAAGATTTCTCTATAACCATAGATCAGAGTACTCCTGCGCCCACTCCGACCCCGTAGCGGCGTAATGGTTCAAGAACTAAAAGCGTCTGGATTCTTTGAGATAGAGGATAATGAACCACATATTAGCGGTCCTGTAATTGCTCGAAGAATTGCTCCATTTTGCTTCTGACTTCATCTGCAGAAGTAACCGTAGTATCGACCAAATCGCAATCTATATTTAGTAAAGGAACATCCAATTTATCCAAAACGTCCTTGAAAATTTTAAGGGTGGGTCCCAGTTGGCGGCACCCCAGGTGGCAAAAGTTGACTGCTCCATCGATTTTATATTCTTTTACGGCTTTAACAACCGGGTCAATTGCTCTCTCATCCAGTGGGCCAAAAGTACGCATAGGCGGGCTTATCGCCAGCTTTTTAGCGATGCTCTCAAGAGGGTTATCCGGATCGAGATGAGTCCCTTCGTCCCAGTCGCTCAGATTCGGATAACATACAATCGCGGCCCCGTGTTCTGCCAGCATACTATCAATATCCCCATGGAGATACCAGGGCGGAATCATTAGTCCCAGAAGGCGTAGTTTTTCCGGATTGGCAAATCCTTTACCCGCATCAGCCATAGTGGATAAATCATCCCGAAGACCTGCCAGGTAATTTGTAATTTCCGGTTTTCCAGCGGCCATATAGTCTACGCAGAGAAATTTAAGAAAGTCCTGGGGTTGAAAGGGAGAGGGAGCTTTTTTACATAATCCATTAATTTGTCTGATCAGATCTATCTGTTTGTCTGTTTCTGCGATGTTTTCTGAAAGCTTAATCCAGTTCATTTTGTGTCCTGAAGTAGTCTCCAGAAATTTAATGACCTCTTTTAACTCCTGGATTACAAATTGTTGGCCTTTTTCATTTTGATGGAAAGGATAATCAAAGATAAACCCTGGACAGTGGTTGTGCTCCATTATAAATTCCCCGGTTTTCAGACCATTATCGCAGACGAGATTAGAACACACCACCGCATCAGCAGGGGGTAGCATATTTAAGCCCGCCGCGCCCTCAACCAGGCGGTGACCGGAGCAGATTTCCGGTGCCAGTCCCATTTCGGCGGCTTTGGCCAGGACGTCATTGCAGTTAATACCAAACAAGCTCATCATGTAACCCGTAAATTCGAGATGCTCCGGAACGATATCCATGGCATGAAAAATTTCAACGGGGAAAAAAATGGTATGAGCTACGACAAAATCACCATTCTCGCGAGCGTTTCGAAGATCAGTGTAATATTCATTTATCATCTGGTAATAGTGGGTATGGGGTTGATTGCGGTAGAAACGTGCGAGGAATTTCATACTCCGGATAAGCTGGTCTATCTTCGTATTATCAAAAGCCTTAGTATCTATCATTTTTTCCTCGAGCTTCAATCATCTCCAGAAAAGCCTGTACCCGGGTCTGAATTTGACCCGAGCCAGAAGTTCCGTATTCAACGTCCAGAGCTAAAATCGGAACTCCCAAATCTTTGATTTTTTTCTTAAGCAGCGGCAGATCATGGGCATAAGGTACACAATAACGGATATTCTGGCTGATAATTCCATCAACTTTGTAGGTTTTTATCAATTCGATGATGCGGTCGAATCGGTCTGCGGAAGGGAACATGCGCGCACAAGGGAAGTTAGTGAGGTACCGGCGGGAAATACTTTTAAGCGGCGGCTCGCCATCCGAGATCACTACGGGATCGTACCAGTAACGTAAGCTGGAACAGAGCTCATCGGTCACTACCAGCGCTCCCTGATCTTCAATCGATTTAATAAAAACCGGATTGTTCAGGACGCTGCCGATGACCATAAGTCTCGCTTTACCATGATGTTTAATCTCGGAATGATTCAGTATATCCAAAAATTCCTCTAGCCACAAATTAAAAAGCTCTTTTGGCATACGAAAACTGGCGTTCAAAATTTCGAATGTCTCAGCGCCGGTAATGGGCGGTTCCGATCGCTTTCTGAGTTCATAGAGCCTTCGCAAAAGATCCCTTGATTTATTAAAAACTCTGACTGATTGAAGAAGAGCTTCATCTATAATAGGGATTCCCAAATACTTTTCCAAATTATTTTTCAAATCCTTTACTTCGTGATAGTAGAGGTCCAGGGTCGATTCGTTATATTTTCGGGGGACCGAAAGGATTTGAGAAAACGGCGGTTTGACATAACGAACCCAATGGTCGAACAACCGGCGCGCACCGTCACAGGTTGAGCCGGCTATGACTCCATCCAGAAAATCGTATTGACCTCTCAGACCCAGTTGGAGGCAGCTACGGGAAAATGAGCAGCTTACAATGTACATATAGGCATTAGCGTCATCCATTTCTGTCTCTTGCTGGTAACCGGTAATTCTGATCGGAAGAGCTCCCACGGCATGTATCAATTCTTCAGGAACATAAGTACAAACCCAACCAAATACTTTTTTCCCCAATTTTTTGAATTCTTTGATCTGCATGCTATTGGGGTAAGTGTTGTTTACTTCACAAAAGCGCTCCAATAGATATGACTTAATCGTGGTAACATCCGTAGAATTCATGATGTCATCCTTTTTCCAATACCTAGACACTCTAGGTATTTAGTTTATATCATTTACAACATCGGTTCAATTACAGCTATTGACACAACAGGTAACGGTTGGTTTAATGTTAATATTATTATATACCTAGACCTTCTAGGTATATTCAATGGAGATGCTATGACCGATATTTCAAGTATTCTCACAGAATTTGAAAAGTTGAGTAAACCATTCTCTAATTCTTCGGTTATAAAAGAATGGAAGGAATCGGGGAAAAAAGTAATTGCCTTTGAGTGTACGTATGTTCCTGAAGAGATTATTTATGCTGCCGGAGCTTTGCCCGTCAGACTGATCGGCGATTCCCAGCTTTCTAATTGCGATGATGCCAGTGCTTACATGTACTCAAATACCTGCTCTTTTATCCGGAGTTGCCTGCAGTTGGTTTTAAAAAATCAATATGAATTTCTGGACGGATTTGTAGCGGGATCGACCTGTGATTGTTCTCGACGTTTGGCAGACGTTTGGGAACATTATCATTTCACTCCTTTTATGCACACAATAGGCGTACCGAGAAAAATTACATCCGCTGCCTACGAACTCTATGAGAAGGAAGTACGAGAATTTGTCAGATGTCTTGAGGAGTTTACAGGAGCGGAAATTACTTCTGAGGCCTTGCAAAAAGCTATTGTGATTTACAATAGGCGCCGGGAACTTTTCAAAATCTTATATCAGATGAATAAATCGAACAACCCTTCTCTTACTGGAAGTGAAATGCTGGTTCTTTTAAATGCCAGTGTCTCCGTTCCTCCCGAGCAATTTAATAATTTATTGAAATGCCTGATATCTCAACTTGGATCTCAACCGGTCCGAATCAGGGGCGATTTCCGGATTATGGTCAGCGGTTCTCCATTAAATAATCCGGAGTTCATAAAAGCTGTTGAAGAACAGGGTGGTCTGGTGGTTATTGATGAGCTTTGTACAGGAATTCGCTACTGGTGGGAGGGAGTTAATCTTGAGGTGGATCCGCTTAAAGTCCTTTGTCGACGCTATCTCCATAACTTTGCTTGTCCGCGTATGGAACCCTCGGATGACCGGTTACAAAGAATCGCGAGAGTGGTCAGGGACTATCAGGTTGATGCGGTAATTACCCAGATGGTCCGTTACTGTGTGCCTCAGACCATGGAGCAGCCCCTGGTTAGAGATTTGCTTAAGGAAATGAGCATTCCGGTTTTGGAATTGGACATCGAATACGGGATGGGAGGCACCGGGCAAATTACTACCAGGCTTCAGGCCTTTTTCGAAATGCTCAGGGGGAAGAGAACCAGATGAGAGTAACCACCATCGATAACACCAAATTTGATAAGGTAGTCCGGATTCTGGAAATGCTGGCACGCATGTGCCGGAACCAGTCAGATCGCAAAGGAGAATGGCTTTATTATTCCTTACTGGCAGGCTGTTTTCGGAAAGTCCAGGTAGCTCGCGAAAAGGGGCAGACGATTATCGGGCATACTATTTTTATACCTACCGAGTTACTGTATGCGATGGATATAGTTCCGATGTACCTTGAAGGAGCTGGTGAAATAATGTCTCACATGCTTCGTTTCGCAAATGCT
>DEUU01000178.1 GCA_002362735.1 Dehalococcoidia bacterium UBA3254 | reverse complement strand
GTATCACGAATCCTCGCAAAGAGATTAGCTGTGCTGAGGTGCATGATTGCTTCACCATCCATGAGATGGTAGTCTATGAAGATCTGGGCTTTAGTCCCCGGGGTGGAGCAAAGGACGATATTAATGCCGGTACCTTTACCCTCAAAGGGGAGCTGCCGGTCAATACGGATGGCGGACTGAAATGCTTTGGTCATCCCCTGGGAGCCAGTGGACTAAGGATGATGTACGAAATGTACAAACAGCTTCAGGGTAAAGCTGGACCCCGCCAGGTGAAGAATCCCAAATATGCCTTAACCCATAACCTGGGAGGAAATGCCGGCTCCGGCATCGGCACCTGTTCCATCGTAGGTAATGAGAAGGGATAGGAGAAATAAAATGCTTAAAAGAATCAACCACGTAGCAATCGTTGGAAAGAGCAACGATGAGGCAGTAGCCATATTCAAGAAGCTTTTCGGTTTTGAAGAGATCGAAAGCCTGGTCGCCAAAGAGCAAGGATTCAAATCCACCATGATTTCAAAAGATAACGTCAAAATTGAACTCATAGAACCCCTTGATGAAGAGGGAGGAATCGGCAAGTTCCTGCAAAAACGGGGCACCAGTCTGCATCATGTTTCCATACAGGTTGATGATATTGAGAAAGTCATGCAGGACCTTAAGGCCAGAGGTATCAGATTAACCGGAGATAAACCGATGCAGGTCACCCCTACCGATAAAACTATCTTTGTTCATCCGGCTTCTACGGGTGGCATATTGATCGAGCTCATCGAAACTTCCAAAAATTAATATCCCTAGAGTAGAGAGACGATGTTAACGGAAAAACATCGTCTCTCACTCAGTAAGAATAAGGAGAATAAAATGGAAGTAAAAAGCGTTGAAGCCAGACTTAGCGAGCTGGAAAAAAAGGTGAGAATTCTGGATGATCTTGAAGCCATTAAGAAACTCCAGAAATACTACGGCTATTTCATCGAGCACTGGATGTATGAAGATATCATCGATTGTTTCGCGGATGATCCGGATACTGAGTTGAACATACTGGTCGGCGCTTATGTTGGGAAGGAAGGGATTCGGAGATACTTTGAGGGTGAGAAATGGCGCAGCCAGAACCCCGAGGTGCTGCATCAAGTGATGCAGCTTTCGGGTATTGTTGATCTCTCTCCTGATGGTAAAACTGCCGAAGGCCGCTGGTATGGATTTGGGGCTGTCTCCTTACCGACCGGCAAGGGCGTTTTGCAGAACCTCTCAGGCGGCATATACACCGCCAGGTACATTAAAGAAAATGGTAAATGGAAAATCTGGAAACTGATCTGGAATCCCACTTACATGTTTGATCCCAGAGAAGGCTGGGTCAAAGCCGACAAAGTTATTTCTGCCACCTTCACTGCATTGCCCGCAGCGCCGAAACCGGATAAACCCAGGGGGTTGGATACGCGCTATCCTTCAGGGTATGTCGCCCCCTTCCACGATAAGCATCCGGTTAGCGGTAAAAAGACTACCGAGAGAAAACACAATGCTGCTCTCAAATTGAAAGAGTTAGAGTGAAAAAAGATCAAGTAATAGATTTGGCTTTCAGGGGTAGAGAACCGAACAAGCATTTAAATTGCTTGGATTGAAAATATAATCCGGCGTAATCTTATCGCTGATGGGAAAGTGAAGATGAGCATTCTGGAAAAACTGACCGCGTATTTGGCTGAGACCGATTATGATTCTCTGCCGCAGGAAGTCATTGAAGCCACCCGGAAACAAATTCTGGATACTCTGGGAGTAACGGCAGCCGGCTCCGCCTGCAGCATTGACGGAGAAATGACGCGGTTGGCTGATATGATCAAAGAATCAAGCAGCAATGGAGAGAGCACCATCCTGGGTTTTGGTGGAAAAGCCACGGCTCCTGAAGCCGCTTTTATCAATGCCATATCCGGTTCACGTCTTGACTACGATGATACTATGGTCAACTGGATTAATCTCCATGCTTCATGCGTTATTGTTCCCGTGGCATTCGCCATGGCGGAGCGACAGGGCAATATCGATGGACGCAAGTTGATTGCCGCCATCGCTCTGGGATATGATTTGGACTGCCGCATCAAACAGGCCTGCGGACGCAACTCCGACAACCGCATCCGGGCTACCTGCAATTTTTTCGGTGCCGCAGCGACCGCAGGCAAAATCCTTGGACTGGACCAGGCCCAACTTCAAAGCACCCTTTTCCTGGCTTTTCACCAGATGAGCGGGGCAGGCAGTGACGCCGCCGGGATGCGCGCAGGTGCGATGCTGAAAGGGTTCAGTAATGGATTCGCCGCCAGGGGCGGCATCCTCAGCGCTTTAATGGCGGAAAAAGGATTTACCGGCGCCACCGATTTCCTGGAGGCCTCCAACCCTGATAACTATTATGTACTTTATTGTGACGGCGCTTACTTGCCCTGGATGCTGACCATGGATTTGGGCAAGACATTCGCGGGAACGCGGGCCAGCCAAAAGGAGTTCCCCTGCTGTCATGGCCAGCATGCCTCCCTGGAAGCCGCTCTGGGCCTGGCAAAAGAAAATAGAATAAAGCCGGATGATATACTGGATGTTACGATACGGCTGTCTCCGCAAGATTATGGTCTGCTGGGAAACCCGGTCGAAAGAAAGCAGAATCCACAGAATATTATCGAGACACAATTCAGCGTTTGCTGGGGCGTAGCCAGCGCTCTGGTTTATGGAGACGTTGGATTCAGAAACTTTTCGGCCGAGGCTCTGGGTAATAAGAAAATAAGAGATCTGGTACATAAAGTTTTCCCCTGTATCGATATGACCATGGCCGTCGAACAGGGATTCCCGCCTGCAGCGGTCGATATAAAAACCAAAAATGGGAAAACATACTCCAAACGAGTATCCGACGCATTCGGTACAGTAGGAAACCCCATGAATTTTGACACAATTGTTGCAAAATTCCAGGAATGCTGCCGCCATTCGATTCGTCCAATCCCCGAGGAGAATCAGGAAAAAGTGATATCACTCGTAAAAAGATTGGAGAAGGTTAAGAATACCGGACAACTTGCCAGTCTCCTGGGGTAGGACCGCGAACTTATTCTGAAGCCACAGGCAGTCATCCCTTTGTAACATGCTTTTTTCGAACTTCGTAATTCAGCTTGAGTTTCTTAAAAACGTTTTGCTCATTGTTTAAATAATCCCCTTCCACTTACCGGGTATCCCTCATGCCTTTATTGTTATCATTAACACGCTATGAATGTTTTTAAAAATATCCCGATTATGTTAAAATCACCACAAAGATAATGGCAGGTTACAATCCGGTAAGAATTATGAATACCAATAATCCGCTTAGTGAAGAAAAAATAAGAGTCATGATTGCCGATGACCATCCTCTGGTGCGGGATTCACTTACCATGCACCTTAAAAACCAGCCTGATGTAGAGGTAGTGGGAGAAGCGGAAGATGGTCTGCAAGCCGTCAAGCTTGCCGGGGAACTCCTTCCGGACGTCATTGTCATGGATATTTCCATGCCCAAATTGAATGGACTGGACGCCATCAGAGAAATAAAAGCACAGTGGCCGGAGATAGAGGTACTCGTGCTAACCGTGCATGATGATACGGAGCACATTCTTAAAATTCTCGAAGCCGGGGCGGCCGGATACCTTACCAAAAATATTCTTGGAAACAAGCTGATTCACGGCATTCGCGCCGTCATGTCCGGAGAGTCTATTTTTTCCGACGAAGTTAAAAATAGACTCCTGATGCACGCTCTGCGTTATCCTTTGAAACCTTCGACACCGGCCGCCAGTGACGTTCTCACTGCCAGGGAAATGGAAATATTTCAACTCGTTGCCAAAGGTATGAGTAACAAGCAGATTGCTCAGCAGTTGAACCTTAACCTGCGTACTGTAAAAGGGCATTTTGTCAGTATCTTTTCCAAATTAAATGTCAGATCAAGGACTGAGGCCCTCGTCACCGGATTAAGAATCGGCTTAATTACCCTGGATGATGTCAAATAGAAGGGGATGATGGGTTATGGCTCTGAATATTTGTAACACTTTTTCCAGAATTTGTTACAAAATTATTTGAAGTACTATCAATGATTGGGGTGATTTTAGCAGGTTTTGAATCTAATAAACTGGCTGGGGATAGAGGATTCGAACCTCTCCTCACGGATTCAGAGTCCGCTGTCCTACCGCTAGACTAATCCCCAGTACTAAAGGAAATTATAGCATTGTTATCATTTCTAAATCAATAATCGTTTCTGCCTAGTGTTATGGTCACAATTAGTTTGGCAGGGTATGTTTCTTCATCCGCCTATGTTTAACATACCAGCACCTAAATGTTACATACTGACCTTAAATTGGCCGGGATATCTAGGGAGACTCCACTGAGGAAGCCTTCCAAAAAGTTGGCAGTGCTAAAAGGGAACTATGAGGGTCAATCTTTCTAAAAAGCTATCACTGGAACTTTTTCAAGAGCGTCGATAACGGCCTTCGAGAATTGGGGTATATCATCCGGCTTACGAGAAGTAATAATATTGCCGTCTTTTACCACCGGTTCGTCAATGTAAGTTGCTCCTGCGTTCCTGAGATCGATGGCAACGGAGGGCCATGAAGTCATGCGGCGCCCTTTTGCCAGACCAGCTGAAATCAACATTTGCGGGCCGTGACAAATAGCCGCTACAAGTTTACCCGAATCCGCGAATTTTTTCACCAGAGCGACCATCTGCGGATGGAGACGCATCTTGTCCGGGGCATAGCCTCCGGGGATAAACAGAGCATCGTAGTCACCGACATTCATCTGGTCCGGGGTAGTATCCGCCCGGACGTTTACCTTTTTCATTTTTCCGGTATAGTTTTTTCCGGACTCGTTGCCGACGATGGTCATCTGAATTCCGGCATCTTTAAAATGTTGCATAGGTTCTGAGACTTCGACGTCTTCGAAGTCCTGGTCAATCAATATGGCAATTTTCTTCCCTTTAACAGGCATATCTTTCCTCCTCGTAAAACAAAGCATATTTTGATACCCAAATTTACATTCTACTATGAGAAAGGCGCATTTTGATTGGTCCATCCGGTGAGAATGAATACCGAGTTTTCATGACTATTTTGGTCAGACCCACGTATCAGAAGGTAAACGAAACAGGTTGAAGCCGGATATTTTTGAGCCATTGTTTATTTTTACCTGTTTCAGGTATAATTTTATTGAATCTAAACGCGCCTGTAGCTCAGTGGATAGAGCATCGGTCTTCGAAACCGGTGGTCGAGGGTTCGAATCCCTCCAGGCGCACCACTTTTTTGGGCTTCGAAAATCTTGCTACTGTCCTACCATCTTTCATCAGCTGGGATATCCTCATGTTGCATAATAGCTGCTATCCTGATTTCTTTCTCATATTTCTTATAGGCGTAATCCATTGATATACCTTGCTCCTGGGCAATAATAGCAGCTAGAACGTTTACTAGAATTTCTGGATTTACCCATGTTGGAATAAGGATACCGTATTTATTCAGAGCGTCAATGTTGTAGTAACGTTTTTCCATGCTGATATTTTAACGTTTGCTGTCAAAAAATAAAACCCTGGTTAAGCCGAGAGGAGCCGCGATGAGGCTAGTTTTCCTATCGATCAAGTTAAATTTAGACTGACCATATGATATAATAGGTCTGTATCTCGATTCACCAAGGTATTAAGGGCTGGTTTTCATGAAAATTGAAATTGAACGTGAAGATGATGGCCGTTGGATCGCCGAAATCCCTGAGCTGCCTGGAGTTATGGCATACGGGAAAAAACGGAGCGAAGCCATTTCTAAAGCCCAGGTGTTGGCCTTACGGGTTCTAGCCGATAAACTAGAACATGGGGAACAGATCCCGGAGATCAACGAAGTGTTTGCTGTATCATAATGCGCCAATGGTCTTCAGCTAAAGCAAACAAGGTCCTGAAAGCTCTTTTCAACATTGGCTGGGTTTTGAAACGGCAATCGGGCTCTTCTCATCGTGTGTTATCACGTCCAGGCTGGCCAGATTTTGTCTTTGCTTTTCATGAAGGTGAAGAAATTGGACCGAAGATGCTCGCGCGTATTGGAAAAAGAACCGGTCTAACTCCTGACGATTTATAATGAATTTCACTGTTATCAAGGCTAATTTTGCTACCGCATTTGCTACCGCTCGAATTCCACATGAAATGTTTTTGAGGCTAAACTAGGTACACCATATACAATAAGTTAGCTTTGGTAATAATAAAAACAGGCTTTATTAAAGACTTCGAAACCGGTGGTCGAGGGTTCGAATCCCTCCAGGCGCACCACT
>DEUU01000217.1 GCA_002362735.1 Dehalococcoidia bacterium UBA3254 | reverse complement strand
GTCCAATTCATTTTCATCGTTTGACATTTATAACACGTTGTCATAAGGTTATTAGGGTCAGTGCTACTGCCGCCACGGGAATTGGGAAATAAATGATCGCACGATGTGCCGAGTTCCCAGTATACAGAATGAGTAGTAGTCCACTCCCAGTTCTTTTGGTACGGGATTTCCTTGGGAAAGAGGGAGCTTAGTATCCTGAGGGTTGGTATGAATACGGTCCTAGTCTCACAGTACCGACAAGTATACTGATCGCGCCGAAAAGTCCTAATCTTATTCAGATCTGAAATACCGGTTTTCTTAAATGACGAGCTAGCCGGTGGAGGCCATTCCGAAAGCTTGATACGGGCACCTTCCGAATCATCATTGAGGAGTTTATCGCAGACTAATGATATTAGATCGGTTTTATCTTTCATGGATTACCACGCGTTACTAAGCTCGAAAACGTATCCTAAGCCATACTCTACTTTTTGCTTCGCGTACCTTGTAACTAGTATCATGTGTATTACTATAGATCAAAATAAAAAAAAGACCCACGCTTTCACGTGAGTCCTTGGTTTTACTGGTAGCGGGGATAGGATTCGAACCTATGACCTTCGGGTTATAAACCGGATTGGCCGCCGGACTGCTCCACCCCTCGGCATGTTTTGTGGTTATAACAGTCGTCCCACTCTACCATAAAGCTGGTCTTCTATTAAAGCGAGGGAAACAACGGACGCACCTGCCGCGTAGTTATGGGGGGAAAATCGGCCGTCGCCCATGCCGAATCCTTGACAGAATATTCTACGTTTGATACCGTGATAAACGTGCGTATCGGGGGCATGGAGATCCATACGTATATCTTTATCTTGCCCGTCATTCTCTCCTCTCTCCAGCTACCCAAGAGGCTATCGGAATATCTATCGGATTGATGGAGAGCGTATATGAAGGCACTCGATAGTATCGAAAGGTTCGTTTTTCATTCGGCGGCGTGGAAACTGATCCTGATCATCCAGCTCATCATGCTGTTCAAGACCGGGGTCTGGTTTATCCCAAACCTCTCCAGTTCCCTCGCGATGGCCCAGAACCCATTCACCAATCCTTATCCTGATCCGAACGCACATTACCTGTGCTGGATCTGGATTTCGGCGTTCCTGGGATGGGTGGTTGGCATAAAAGAAACATGGTCATTTTTCCTTCTGCACCTCCTCTTTTCGATCTCTTTCACGGTTCTGTTTATACGGACCGCATTTGTCCGGCTGCAGGGCCGCGAGGCCCGGGTATCGCTAATCCTCTTTTCTTTGCTGCCGGTTTCCGCCACGGCCTACTTCTGGGTAAGCTATGACTCCATCACCCTTTTTCTCATGATGGCGGCACTTGCGTTTCCGGGTCGCCTGTTCCTGCCCCTGATGTTCGGGATTATTATTGGGATGCAGCGTTTTGGCCAGGCATTCTTCGCCTATGCCGGGGTGCTTTTTGCCATATATTGCTCGAAGTTCTATAAGACCCGTGTAGAATTCACCCTGCAGTGGGCCCTCGGCCTGTTGATTGGGGCGATCTGCGGGAAGCTCATGCTTGTTGCCATGTTCAGCTACTTAGGCGTAAGCGTCAACTCCGGTAATCTGTATAGACAGCTGCATGGCGAATTTCTGCCTCAGGCTACTGGTCTATTTTACCATTTCCATTACGCCGTATTTTCGGTACTCGGGCTTGGCTGGATCGTCCTCATTAAATACTTCGATAAAAAGAAAGACGCCATACCCTTCCTGATCCCCTTCTTTGCCCTCCTGTTGCTGCTTATACCCGTCGGGGACAAGACAAGAGTGCTGGCCATTGTGACCTTCCCGCTCGTCGCGTCGTTCTGGATCCTCAATAAGGATTTCCTCGCCTCTCTCAGTGACAGGCTCGTCGCCTGGCTCCTGTTGCTCTGGTGTATTGTCCCCTGGGCATGGGTGTGGGGAGAACCTAAGTGGTCGGCATTCCCTTACGATATCGCGTACGTCATTCACGAGTTATTCGGCTGGTTTTCGGTGCCGGTCGAATTGCGTATGTGGCCGTTTAATTAGATTATGGCCCGGCATTGGACATAGGTATGAGTGGCCGCCGTATAGGTTAGTGCAAAAACCTCCGGTTTGCCTATTGTATCGGTCTCTCTTAGCGGTCCCCGGGTGGGGGAAATAAAAAGACAGGCGCTTACATTAATCGTAAGCGCCTGTCTTCCTTGAGGTCATTGGTAGCGGGGACTGGATTACAGCAAAAAGAATACATTAAGGACATCAGCCCTAAAACAATAAGGTTCGCTGTAAATCTAAAACAACCCTTATTTGTTTCCCAAGTCTAATTCCAAATATGGACTCGTTTCCGGGGGGCAGGTCATCGGCTACTTTAATTATCATAGTCTTTTTACATAATTGATATTTCTAATAACCTAAGACAGGCCTGAAATAGCCTTCAAAATATAAATCTCACTATTTAGTGGAGCTATCATCCTTAAGTAATCGTCATTCTCAGATGGTTTCGCAATACCGAATATCCTATAATAGTCTTCCAGAAAGCTGACTACTATCTTAGTAGAGATACTTAAGTGGTTCTTGTTGTTTATGGGATAGCTTACCAAGAGAAAATCGTCAAGCTTCGACTTATTCTCATCTAGAGGTGGCATTATATATGGGATATCGATAAGCTTCGCCCCCAACTTTGAGTGAATAAGCGCTCTGGTTCTGGTAAATTCCTGGCTCTCGAATCGAGACGGTTTCCAAGGGTCGCGTATTTCAGCGAAAACTGCTTTCAGCTCTCGACCATTCTCCTCCGAATCCTTTAGAAACCTACCTATAGCATAATTATATAGACGTCGAAAGATTCCTTTCCCTCGTTGCCCTGGAGCGACGACGACATATGAAAGCATGCCGCACGAGCTCTTTGGGTAATACTCAAATATAATTCCACCGTAGACTCTCAATTGTTTGTCGATATGTAGTTCTTCCACGGCAAGCGCAATATGATATCTGAACTGGCCCGGCCCCTCCGTCTGGGCACGGAGGTTATCTTCTAGTTGTTCCGGCTCTTCCCTTTCGTTTGGGTCCTTAAAGGCTTCAAGGTAATAGACGATGAATTGGTCGAACATCTTACTTTCATGTTCTTTGTCCAAATTCCTTATTTCAAAAATGTCAACCATCTCATCCCCAAAGCCGGTTCCTATTTTAGTATCAAGATAAAACCCTATTTCTTCAACGGATTCTCAATGAATCCCCATTTGCCATCCAGTTTTACTGCGGCCAATCAATTGTATTTCTCTTTACATGGTATCATATACTCGCCTCATAGATCACCCATAAAAAAAGGACCCACGCTTCTGGGTAAGTCCTTGATTATTCTGGTAGCGGGGACACGATACACTC
>DEUU01000340.1 GCA_002362735.1 Dehalococcoidia bacterium UBA3254 | reverse complement strand
CGGATAGTATCCTGAAAAAGCGGCTCGTGCGTACGAGGGCTACATGAGGCTACGACGACCCGGTTCAGTCCTTTTTCTTTGATAGCCTTGATTACTTTTTCTTGAGTGTCTGTGGAGCAGGTGTAAAGATTTTCCTCAGCGTGAACCACATTCGGGATTGTTTTTGCATATTCTACCACCGCCGACACATTTACCACGCGAGCAATATTGGTCCCGCAGCGACATATGAAGACGCCAACTTTAGGTTCTTCACCGGATACTTCAGTCTCAGGAGGATAGACCTTTTCATTAACCAGTTTCCCTCTTTCATCACAAATAGATTGGCCGGCCAAACTGGCGGCTCCACTGGCGCTCATAACGGATTCCGGAATATCTATCGGAGCGCTAAAACTACCAGCGACAAATACTCCCGGCCGACTTGTAGTATTAGGCTGAGACTCATTGGTAGCACAAAAACCAAACTGGTCCAGTTTTATGCCTACCCTCTCAGCCAGTTCTCTGGTTCCAGCGGCCGGAACCAGTCCCACAGAGAGGACAACCATATCAAACTCTTCCTGGACCTTCTTACCGTCTTCACCGGTATAGTCCATGAGAAGATTGTGACTTTTCTGAAGCTCTTTAACCGTAGAAGGGATGCTATTTATATAGCGGACCCCAAACTTTTCCTGAGCTGATTCATAATACCTTTCAAAACCTTTACCGTATGCCCGTATATCGTTATAAAAAATAGTAGGCTGGATATGATTATCATGTTCCCGGGCAATAATCGCTTCCTTCGTAGCATACATGCAGCAGACTGAAGAACAATAATCCCGCCCGCAGCCTTTGTCGCGTGATCCGACGCACTGTATCCAGGCAATCTTAACTGGATGTTTACCATCCGACGGTCTCTTGACCTGTCCCTGAGAAGGTCCGGAAGCCGAAAGCAAACGTTCGAATTCAAGGCTGGTGACCACATTAGGGATCCTGCCGTAACCGTATTCGCCTTTAATCCTGGCATCAAAGGGGTCGAAACCGGGAGCCAGAACCACGGACCCAACAGCTAATTCAACCTTATCGGGTTTTTGAGTATGATCAATCGCTTTAGCCTGACAAACAGCCACACATTGGAGACATTCACTGCACAATCCACAGTTCAAACACCGATCGGATTCCTTTTTGGCCTCCTCATCGGTATACATAAGATTCATTTCGTCAAAACTGGAAAGTCTTTTTTCCAGGGAAATTTTCCTCAATGGCACCCGTTTTTGTTTAGGATGTGTACCCTCTGGAATGGAAGCTGGCTCCTCTTTTACTTTTTCCCGACCCAATTTCAAATCAAGGCCGTTAAAATAGCGTTCGATAGAGACAGCTGCTTCATGACCATGGCCAATTGCCTCAACTGCAGATTTCGGTCCGGTCACACCATCACCACCCGCAAAAATTCCGGTTTCGTCAGTGGCCAGAGTCACAGGATCCACAGCAATAAGTCCACCTCGCCCGGTTTTAACTTTACTCTCCCTGGATAAGATGGAAAGATCAGTAGCTTGCCCAATTGCAACGATCACAGTATCGCCATCTATTTTGGTGGTTAAGTTTTGGTCATAGGCTGGGTTAAACCTTTTATCCTTATCAAAGACAGAAATACATTTTACGAATTCCATGCCTGCCACTTTGCCGTCTTTTTCCAGGACCTGTTTGGGCCCCCAGGAATTATGAATCTGGATACCTTCCTCTTCAGCTTCCTCAATTTCCCAATTATGAGCCGGCATCTCGTTTCGTGCTTCCAGACAATACGCATGGACCTCAGAGGCACCCAAACGGCGAGCGCTGCGGGCCACATCCATAGCCACATTACCACCTCCGATCACGATTACACGCTTACCGATACCAGTAGTTTTTTCCAGATTAACATCCCTCAGAAAATCCAATGCCAGAAAAACGCCGGGCAGGTTTATGCCCGGAATATCCAGACCACGGCTTTTTTGTGCTCCGATGGCAAGATAAATAGCCTTGAACCCCTGAGCTTTCAGAGCGGTCAGAGAATGATCGTCCTTAATGGGAGAATTAAGTCTTAGGTCAATGCCGGTCTCAATAATCTCTTTAATATCGGCTGCCAGCACATCCTTTGGAAGACGATATTTGGGGATCGTCCACTGGAGTTGACCACCCGGCTGAGAAGCCGCTTCAAAGATCGTGACCGGATAACCTTTTTTGGCCAGATCATAAGCACAGGACAAACCGGAAGGCCCGGAGCCAATAACGGCTACTTTAGGCTTAGAAGCATCGATTTGAAGTTTAGCTTCCGGTGGGAGACTGCCTTCGGCTCTCTTTTTACGCACGGTGTCGGCGATAAAAGCTTTGATAGGAGCGATGCCGAGAGGCTCATCGATCTGACCACGGTTACATTGCTGCTCACAGGGATGATGACATATTCTACCCACAGAGGCTGGCAACGGTATCCATTGTTTAATATGGTTAAAGGCTTCCAGATATTTGCCTTTGGAAGTAAGGGCAATATAGCCCTGACCGTTGCAGCCGGCAGGGCATGTTAATTTGCATGGCGGGCGAGCGCCCTTAGTGATGGCCATAGCTCCGGGGATCGCCTGGGGATACCGTTTATAGGTAGCCTTGCGCTTGTTGAGTCCCTGTTCAAACTCATTCTTTAGTTCAACCGGGCAAGCTTCCACACAATCGCCGCACCCGCTGCATTTTTCAAGATCTATATAACGTGGCTTTTTAAGCACTCGAGCCTTAAAATTACCCTCTTCACCCTCCAAAGATTCCACTTCAGCATTGGTGATAAGTTCTATATTCCGGTGCTTTGCCACTTCAATGAGTTTAGGTGATATCATACACATTGAACAATCATTGGTAGGGAAAGTCTTATCCAGTTGGGACATCCGACCTCCGATAGAAGAGGTTTTTTCGATAAGATAGACTTTGTAACCGGAGTTCGCCAGATCCAGGGCGGATTGCATTCCGGTAATTCCGCCCCCTACTACCATTACTGCCCCAACTTTTTTCTTTGGGTGTTCGCTCATAGTAATCCCTTACCCTTTAATAATGTAACAGCATCGGTTAAATGCCTTTTAATCCATCTTTCCACATTCAGGTCGCCGAAAGCCAGACCCATCAGTTCGGTAAAATAATAGATCGGAATCCGGTAATCTTTTCCATTCTCGATTGAGATTTCTTTTTGCCGGGTATCCAGGTTAGACTGACACATGGGACAGCCGACGACGATGCAATCGGCATCAGCTTCAAGAGCCATATCATAAAGATTTTTTACAAGTTTTTTCGCCAGTTCCGGGTGAGTAAGTGCCAGATTGCCGCCGCAGCAATCCGTTTTATAAGACCAGTTTTTAACGTTGGCGCCCAAAAATTTCATGATTTCGTCCATGGCATTTGGGTCTTCCGGGTTTTCGGCTTCTGTGATGTTGGGGGGCCTCACCGTCAGACATCCATAATAACAGACCGGATTCAAACTCGACAGAGTTTTTTTAACTTTACTGACAATGACTTTTTCCCCCACATCCTTCCAAATCAGATCGGCACTGTGTTTGATTTTGAAATCACCCAGATACCGGTGATCGATACCTGCTACGGATTTACCGGATTTTAGTTTCTTATCAGCGGCTTTTAGCCGCTGAAAGCAGGCAGAACAGGGAACCAGTAAATCTTGCCCGATTCGGTCCGCGATTATTAAATTCCGTCCGGCCAGCGAGACCGCCAGTTCATCATTCGTAACATGGGCTGATGAGGAGCCACAACAAGTCCAATCTGGCAACTCTTCAAGTTCCAACCCAAGCGTTTTGGCCACGGACATTAGCGACTCAGCATATTCAATCGCAGTACCGTCCAGAGAACAGCCCGGATAGTATGATATTTTCATTACTTCCTCTTCTCCTCCGTTTTTCGGAAGATCTCCCCAACCTCTTTTCCGGCTCTCAAACGAGCAGGAACAAGTTTCATTTTACCTTTTCGGATCATCGCTAAACCTAGCTTAGCCTGTCGGGTCAATCCTGTTAACCCTTCGTTTTTTAAAGTAAAGTCTGTAGCCATAGATAATTCATGCATTCTTCCGAATCTTTTCACATTTTTAAGAAATGAATCATGGAAAACGGGAGCCTGCTTCTGTGAGGGTTTTACTCCTCGCTGTTTCGATAACTGGCGCAACGTATCCATCAAGTGTGCGATATCAATATCGTTGGGACACCGGGTAGTACAGGTCTCGCAAGAGGCGCAAACCCAAATGGTGTCGCTGTTCAAAATTTCATCGGGCTGTCCTAGTTGCAGATTATGCATGACCTGGTGAGGGTTAATGTCCATA
This sequence comes from Dehalococcoidia bacterium UBA3254, assembly GCA_002362735.1. Next base: position 3,290 of record DEUU01000340.1, on the reverse strand, counting down.
GCGAAAGTCAGAGGACAACCATTGGTGCATTTTTCACATTGGTAGCATGATGAAATCTTTTCTTCGCTAAGTTCTTCAATTATATTTATTACGGCCACTTTTTGCCTTCCTTTGCCGGTATCATGGTTGCAATCGGTTTCTATTTTTAAAAAGAATATTACCTTATTATCAAATATATAAACATGTGCTAGTCTAATAATACAGCTTTACACCCATTGAAGCAAGTTACGTATTAGAATATGCATCAGCGTGAAACCGAAGGACAACATACTTAAATATTTTTAAATATGCGGAAGACTACTTCCGCATTAAAACTAAGATTTCTTCACAAGAAAAACGGGAGATAGTTTATTAATATCCCCCGTTTTCAATTTCTTAAGTATTTTCGAACCCAACTCATGGGGTACAACACCCCTTTTTTTCGGTCTCTATTAAAGAACGACCTTAATTCTAACTCGAGTCAGGCTCGATTTTTTGCCCGCCCTGCTTTTTTAGCAGGGCGTCAACTATCAATCTGACGCACTCCAAATATCTTAATTAGCTCCATTTCGACCTCCAGAAGCAAATTCAGATTAATGAAGCAGCTTCCATTTTTTAATTTAGCATAATCGTATTCGATTGTCAAGGTTACCTATTCAGCATGTCTGCAAAATCAAGTGGATCGGGTGTCAGGCTTCTAAATATATAATGAAAATATCGGGAACGTTCTTCATGGAGGTCAGTTATGGGTATTGATGGAATGGAAAGAATGGCCAGAGAAGAATTTAAAGGAGCACGTCCCAGGGTTTTTGGGACGGATGTTGAAAATCCGGAACATGGAAGAGTATTTATCTGGACTCAAATGGGATGGTTCGAACGAATGGAGGGACCCTGGGGTGACGTGGCCTTTACTCCTGTTGCGGATAGCGAAACTCAACTTCGCGACTGGCTAACGCAGCAAGGGAATCCGGATATAGACCTTTCTGAGATGGATAATGAGTTTGGCAGGACGGTGTATCGGGAATTCATGGAGCAAGCCGAACAGCCACTTTACCCGGAGGCTCCCGAGACCTCCAGCCAGGAACCTTTTGACGAACAAGATTCAACTTGATTCAGACCAATATTAACTTTTCCTTATATATAGTGCTATACTAGATTATCAATTGTTAGTGCTACATATAATATTGATATGCAACCAGAGTATGGAGAATAAAATACACTTTTCCCGTGGTCAATGGACGCCGGCATGAAGAATAATGTCGTTTCTATTTTAATGGTAGCTTTTCTAACTTTATTCGCATCTATTTTCGGAAACAGAATCCAGGCGACTCCGTTAAATCAAATTCCATTTCGGATTGCTGCTTTATCAGATGCAAATTCAGTTTTGTTGTCCTCACAGATACCGCTTGTGAATACGGCAATATCAACACTCCGGCATTCGTCTCACGATATTCTGGTGGCCGGTCAAGAACCGGTTTCCTTCATAATAAAAGAAGCTCCTTACAAAAATAAAGCCATTACAAACTTTTTATTCGATTTTAGCCAGCAGCCATACTGGCTGAGACTGGCCAATACTCAAAGTCAAAGTTTAATTCTTTATCGAGTGACATCTGAAACCAAAGCGTCTGAGGCGTTTCATCACAAGTTAGCCCGGCTTTTAAAACAATTTGAATTTACACTTCCAGTGTCGTGCTCGAGAAATCTTCTCGAAGGTTTACCTCCTGGATTTTTCCTCCTCATCTAGAATATTTTCCATCCTTCTCAGGGATGAAGAAGCTGAATGAATTTTCTCGTTTATTAAATCTTTCTAGACCTTATTGCATATCATTATGTTAATTATTTTAAATGAGCTGCTTCATCTCTGCTTCGAAGTCTTTTCTCGATAGATTGCTTGTCTCCTTAACTACACTCCAATCAATGAAGGCTTATCGTTTTTGCTCAAGCCAGTCTTCCTGAATAGGCAATCAAAGCAAGTGAAGCTATAAGGATGGGATATGGATACCAAGATCATTTTGCTTATCATAATCGCTGTTGTTGTCGTTGCGATTATCGCTTTCCAAAATTCTAAGAGGAAATAAAACAAACAATTAAAAGGAGAAAATAATATGTTCTGGAAAAAGAAATCTGAAGATAGTGTCATAGAAAGCCCACCCAAAATCTTGCCTAATATAGTCCAACAATACTTGATAACCCAAAAAAAGATTGACCCGGAGTATGCCCCTTTGTTCAAATCCGTATCCAAGAAAAATGGGGGCGCCAATTTTGAAATTCGAATTTTCGACGAATCCGATGCTGCAGCCCGAAAAGTAGTCGTAAAGAGTTTTTCCGATCTCAATGGGCATCCGGAGTTGGTAATCTATGAAGGCCACTATGACGAAGCAGCAAAAAAGGTGGAACTGGAAGAGAAAAATAAACTTAGCTGGGATACTCAAATATTCAATCAGGAAGAGATACTGAAAAAGATTGAGGGATTGACACAACCCGGCAGCACTGTTTTCTTTTTCCAAACTCGCGGTGGGAACTGCGGAGGCCCGCTGGGAAAAGGAGCTAATGTAATCGAGCTTAATCCGGCATACCCTGGAAAAGGACAGAAAAAATACAACATTTACGTTACAGATGTGGTGGATATGCAACCCGTAGGAAAAGGCGCCAAGCTGTGGAATTCCGATAAACCTAAAGAGATTGCAAGCTGGATTGTCCAGGGTCATTGTAAGAGATTGTACAGCTAGAAACAGATAAATAGATTCCTTGCAAGGGGACCCCTTGCAAGGAATCTATTTAAGTTTTTGGTACATTGATTCCAGGTCTTCCAGCCAGAGTTTATGAGAGGCGTCGGAAGGCATGCGCCAATCTCCCCGCGGAGACAAACTGACTGAACCCACTTTTGGCCCTTCGGGCATGCAGGTCCGCTTAAACTGATTAGCGAAAAACCTTGTTATAAAGCTTTTAAACCACTTATATATTTCATCTACCGTGTATTTTCTTTCGAAAAGACCGTGCTGACTTACCTCCCAGGCTAAATACAGGATTTTACCCGGCCTCATTCCGAACCGAATGAAGGGATACAGGAAAAAGTCTGCCAGTTCTACCGGCCCGATAATATCTTCGCTTTTTTGAGAGATATACCCTTTCTCAGGTCTTAGAAGTTCGGGCGAAATAGGAGTTTCCAGAATATCATATAATATTTTTTGAGCCGGGGTGTTGCACAGTTCCTCGTCAGCCACCCAGCGAATCAAGTAACGGACCAGCGTCTTGGGAACCGAAACATTGATGTGATAATGCGAAACCTGGTCTCCGGCAAAGGTGCTCCA
>DEUU01000067.1 GCA_002362735.1 Dehalococcoidia bacterium UBA3254 | reverse complement strand
TCCAGAAGATGCCGTGACCTTGACATAGCATCCGCAGACTGTTCAGTGACCGCCTGCAAGAAAAACTCTATCCACTCTCTCCAGGCTCCACCTTGGCTTACCTTAAGGAGTAGTTCATAATAATCCTGCCTTCGCTGCTCAAAGAAGGCACTCAGGTAAGGTAAGGGCTTGGCAAGCACATTCTTCTGGCAAAGGAGCAGCGTCACGAGAAGGCGCCCGATACGGCCGTTACCATCCAGGAAAGGATGAGTAGTCTCAAACTGGTAGTGGACCATGGCCGCCTGGACAAGAGGCGGCAACTCAGTGTCGGCATGGAGGAACTTTTCCATCTGGTTCAGGCATTCCTTCATCTCCGGAACCGGCGGCGGCACGAAGGTGGCGTTATCCAGGGTCGCCCCGGCTGAACCGATCCAGTTTTGCGATTTTCGAAACTCTCCCGGAGTCGCCCGCTCACCTCGCACCCTTTCCATCAGGATACCGTGCAGTTCCCTTATGAACCTGAGGCTCAGTGGTAGTTCATTCAGGCGCTTGAGCCCATATTCCATGGCCCGGACGTAGTTCTGGACCTCTTTTACATCCCGCTGTTTTTCCACCTGGGTCGCTTCAAACAATAGAAGATCAGAAAGCGAGGACTGCGTTCCTTCGATGCGCGAGGACAAAACCGCCTCTCGCCGGATGAACGGGTAGATGAGCAAAACCCCTCTTTAATAACGCTTTTCGTTATTAAAGCAAATGCCATATGTCTTTAACAATACAACACCTGACCTGGGGCTTTGGCAACCTGCCCTGGTCCTTCCTGCGGCCCTTACCTGGCGTTGGGAGATTCCGGCACCGGCACTGCTGCCGGACGGATCACCTGGCCACCGTCACACGCCGGTCGTTTGCTAGTTCAAAACACTTCTAATCCCTGGGGGAGAGGTGATAAACGTGCCATTATGCAGGTAATAAGTCAAGAGATGGAAGACCAATAATTTGCGCAGTACTTACTTCGCAGTCAATGAAGTGAGCTGCCTGAGACTTTCCAAGAATAGAGAAGGGATTACGGAACTCACTACTTAAGTGTTAACTTGATAATGTCCGACACTCTCCAGTATTAGCCTTATACACATTGGGTTAAGGTGGCGTGGTTTGGTAGTTGTCCGCAAAAATACGGATCGACTTGACATCCTCAGAATAATTCAAATGCAAGGCAAATTCACCGGTCCCGCCTTTTTGAAGATGTAATCCGATTTGGCCCGAAATGCTAGATTGATCGAGTGTCCAGGCTACTTGGTTCCCAGCTTTATCGTAACCTTTTGCGTACATGGTGATTTCGGGATCGGAGTTATTATTCTGTATGCTGCCGCTGACTTCTAATATATATTCTCCCTCCTTGACAGTTCTTAATGGATACCAAGGTGAGAAATATTGTTTATCGCTTAAGACCTTATCAGCCTGAACGTATTTGAGAACGATTTCAGTTGGTTTATTTTCTGAATTTGAAAGATTTTCACCTGAACTCGGGGTCACACCCAGCCCCTCGAGCCCATTCGCCTCAACCGATCTATTACTAGCGCAGCCAGGGAGAGCTAAAACAATCATGAAAATTACGAATCCTGTGATGGCAAACAGCCAGTTCTTTCTCATAAGTCTTCTCCTTTAGACTTCTGCGTATCCTGACTTAGGACATTTAGTGTCCCACATTCCGTAAGCGTTCAATGACCTGTTTTAGGTATGGATTTTCAATGGTTGTTTCCTTGTCTATCTGTTCCCCAGTTTTGGTATTAATCATGGTGTGTGTAAGAATACGACTACTATATTGCAGCACTTTTTTAATACTCATACCGGTTGATTGTTCGATATATTTAGATATGGCAAGTCCAGCAAAGACCAGAACCATATGAGCTTGGATAGTTTCATCCAGCCGGTGGAATATTGGCCTGGCTTCCATGTCCGATTTGGTAATGCGGAATGAATTCTCAATATGCCAGAGGTCATGGTAACGATCGATTACGGTCTGTGTATCGAGATCGGTGTTAGTGATATAGCCTTTTATGCCTTCCAGTTTTTCGGCTTTATCAATAAGATTGGTATTAATTAAATATTTAAGGTCTTTGGCTTTCTTTACAAACCGGTACCGGCCTGTAATCCTGGTAGGACTAGAAATAACCGTTTTTGCCCTCTCGATTTGTCGGATTCTGTCGCTTCTGTCTTTGGCAGCTCGTTTCTCCGAATATTGACAAATCAAACGTTGGCCACGATAAGTAAATACAGCAATATTATTATCCTGTTTATTCAACTGAATGTGAATCTTATTGATAATACTGACTTCCAGGTTAGCCAGTCTGGCACCCACGATAAATTTAATCTCTTTCGCTATTAATTGGTCGAGGTTATCCTGGCTCAACATGGCAGCATCAGCCACTACTATCAATTCCGGCGTCTGTAGCAATGTCTGGATATTCTCAATCACTTTAATGAGAGTATGTCCTTCAAAGGTTTTGCCGGAGAAGACATCAAAATAAAGGGGAAAACCCTCTTTGTTAACCACTAAACCGATAACAATCTGGGTGTCAGTAGAATGGTGATCTTTAGAGAAACCAAAGTCTTTGAGTGTTGTTTTTACCTGACTGTCAAAATATAGAGTCGTTACATCGTAGAAAACCAGTTGGAGAGTGTCTCCCAAACCTTGCCTCGCAAAGGTAATAAGGGCATCCTGAAACTGTTCCTTAATCCCATTTATTAAGCTTTGTTTCACATGCCGATAGATAGTCCTTAAAGAATAGCGTCGCCCCAATGATTCATGTATATATTCGTGGAGTCCCCGCTTGGATGCCGGATGATAGAGCCGGGCAATCACTAAATCTTTGATCAGGAAATCTGGATAACGAGCAAATCCCAGTTTGTCATAGCAGCGTGATAACAGGTCATAGGCAAATAGTGGTCTACTCTGGGTAACTATGACATCGGACAGAGAAGGACTGGTAAGGTAATCGGAGAAGCTGATCTGTCCGGTAGATTTATTGATGTAATCCTGAGCTTTCTCTAAGAGGAGAACTTTTTCAGAATCGTTGCCATAGGTCCCAATATGTTTGTGGACTTTAACCACACCTGATCGCTTTGAGACTACCTGTAAAGCATGTCTCCCTGAAGCGGTAGGCACTATACGGATTCTCATTACCCCGTATTATCTCAAATATTGGCCTTAGTGTCCCGCCTCTGGAAAATTTGAGGCTAATTTTTGCTGAAAATCAATTTTGTCCTAAGTCAGGAGAGTTGGAGAGATAAGGAAACTGGATTATGTTAATGTAAAACAAAGAGACGTACGTATAAGAAGATAG